>JAEUUR010000411.1 GCA_016787465.1 Saprospiraceae bacterium
CCGACCTCATGTCACTGGATGAGAGCATCGATACCTCCTCTCCAGCCGGTAGGTTCTTCTATACTCTCATCGCTGGCATGGCCGAATGGGAGAGGGCCGAAATCGGTTCTCGCGTAAAAGCCTCTGTAGGTACCCGTGCCAAACTCGGCAAGTCGCTTGGTGGCGAGGCTCCCTACGGCTACAAATGGGAACACAAAGAACTTGTCCTTGATCCAGTAGAAGCACCAATTCGTAAATTGATCCATGAGCTTTTCGTCGAACAGAAACGAAAAAGAACCGTCGCCGAACTCTTGAACAAAAAAGGATACCGAACCAGACGAGGAGAAAAGTTCTCCGATACCTCGATTGATCGAATGCTTCGCGATCCAATCGCGAAAGGAATGCGGCGAGTGAATTACACCGAAAGTTTAGGCGATGGAAAACAGTGGAAAATGAAACCCAAAGAAGATTGTGTTTTCATCGAGGCTCCAAGAATCATTTCGGATGAACTATGGGAAAGTTGAAATCGGATTCTTGATGAGATGAACAAGAACAAAGACAAAGTGAGAAGAAAAGGAGTTCATCTTTTCTCCGGAATCCTACAATGTGAATGCGGAGCAAAAATGTACATGCGAACTATTTCTCCAAAGTACGTTTGTCCGAATTGCAAGAACAAGGTTGACCCGAACGATCTCGAAGAAATCTTTCATGGTCAACTAGAAAGTTTCTTGTTCTCGGATACCGAAATCCAAGGCCACCTGGACAAAGAAAAACTCATACTCAAGGACAAGGAAGAACTTCTGGAAACAAGGAGGAAAGAATATCAAAAACTAAAGCATAAAGTAGACAATATCTTCGAACTCTACCATGAGGGCCAAATCTCGAAGGAAGCCTTCAAAGAACAACATACACCGATATACAATGCACAATGCCAAGTGGAAGTGTCCATGACGGAGTTGCAAGGGCAGATTGATGCCTTACGGATGCAAAGCTTGGACAACGTGCAGGTTTTGAGCGATGCTCAAAACCTGCACAAGCAGTGGTACAGCTTTACCCAAGAGGAAAAGAAAGCCATCATAGAAGCCATTACCTCTTCCATCGTCGCGGGGCGCCAGGACATCATTATTAATCTCTCCTACATTCCTACTATCAGTCCTGATACTTCTGCATCCGAAAACGATGCAACTATGCAACGAACCCCTGTCCCTGCGGATTTCACAATCACCCCGACAAAGACTGCGTGTGCGGCCCCGGCGTGGTGAAACGCTACGTCGCCAAGATTTCCGGCCCGCTGCTCGATCGCATCGACCTGCATGTGGAAGTAACGCCTGTTTCGTACGATGAACTCACCGGCTCCGAACGCCCCAAACTCAATAGCGCCGACATCCGCGCACGCGTTTTGCGCGCGCGGGAAATCCAGGCCGAGCGGTTTAAAAACTTGTCGGAAGTGTATTGTAACGCGCAAATGCCCGGCCGCATGGTGCGCGAGGTGTGTCGCCTCGACAGCGCCGGACTGACACTGCTCAAAACCGCCATGGAGCGGCTTCAGCTTTCCGCGCGCGCCTACGACCGGATTCTCAAGGTGGCGCGCACGGCGGCCGATCTTTCAGGAAGCACGGATATTCGGATCGAGGATTTGGCCGAGGCGATTCATTATCGGAGCTTGGATCGGGATGGATGGGCGGGGTGAGGTGTATTTCGCACAGATGTTACGCAGAAGTGTATGCACAGATGTTACACAGAAAAAAACAAATAATATGGAAATAAATGAAATAACATATCAAATAAGGGGCGCTGCATTTCGCGTCCATACAGCACTGGGCCCTGGCCTATTGGAAAGTGTATACGAAGTAGCGATGAAATATGAATTGGAAAAAGGGGGGCTAAGGGTACAGAACCAGGTCGGAATACCAATGACTTATGAGGATATCAAATTGGATTTAGGTTTCCGACTGGATTTATTGGTTGAGCAAAAGATCATAGTAGAAATCAAATCTGTTGAATCGCTCCATGAGGTTCATTTCAAACAGGTTATGACCTACCTGCGCCTATCAGAAAAGCAACTTGGTTTGCTGATTAATTTCAATGTAAACAGGCTGGAGGACAAGATTAGCCTGAAACGCATCATCAACACCTTTACCTAAATCATATCTGTGTAACATCTGTGCATACACTTCTGCGTAACATCTGTGTGAAATAAAAATTGCCGCCCTGCTCGATGCCAACACCAAGCAGGGCCAGAAGGTCGTGGGCGAGCAAATCATCCTGCTGGACAAAAAGGAGCCTTTAAGAGTTACGCGTTTTGTATTGTTTTTCGAATGAGACGCATTTTATTCGTTTTGTAAAACGCTGATTTTCTTAATTTTTTATGCTGAAATATCTTATGTTGGTAAAAATTTTACATTTGTGGATGATATGCTAGAGGTTTGCATATTATCACGTTGGTGGTAATGAGATGAAACGACTACTCAAAATATTATTCAGGACAATTTTGACAACCATTTGCTTGTTGGTAATTTGGGTCATCGGACTTTTTGCACAACTGCCACTAATTCCCTGGATTGAAACTGACTATTATGTGGTCGGGACAAATCAGACACTTGCAAACGGATATGTTCTAAAGCAAACAGACAATACGATTGTTAAAATTGTAGTTCCGAATGAGTTCTCTGAAAATGACCAATGCTTTGATTTTTGGTTTTCATCGAATATTGGGACACATATGCTGACTGTGAAAGATTTTTCGCAAACAGTATTTGATAAAGACAACGCAGAAATTAAAAACAAAAACTCATATTTATTTTGGGATAATGGAAGTAAAGAAAAAACATTCAATATTGACAACTACGAAATTGCTTATTCTGACAACTACGACAAAAAGAAGTATGTTTTTTTTAGGACTGTTTTTGACATTGACAACATCAGTTACTTTTCAATGAAGCTCATGACAAACTTTTACATAGACAACAAGCCAAATCTCATTAACACAACTTTGCAAATAGAGAAGAAACACAGGCTAACATGGAACAAGTTCCGAATGCATTAATGACAATAAACACTACCACTAACACGGGTTTTATGCCAGGCGGGCTGACGTGCAAAATTGAAGTTTTGTGCTTCTATACTTCGCGCTGTTTGATTTTGAAAAAAGCCTGCGGCTAAAGCATTGGTTTACAGCGCTCTGTATGACAGGTCATATTCATAACCACTCTGCGTTGACTATAATACATTCATTGGAAAACACTTAAGCTCACAAATTATTCGATCAGCTTCATCGCCTTCATTAAACTATTGAGAAGCGTAAGCTGCTGAATCCAAAGCCGATTTTGTCTAAAAAATGAAAATTTGCCTCAAAGAACTTCGGGAAACCTGTGTGTGCCTGAAAATCATCCAGCGCAAAGGATACTTTAAAGAAACACGGCTTGAACCCTTGGTGAAGGAAAATACTGAATTGGTTTCAATTTTCGTCAAAAGTATTCAGGCAGCAAGCTCCTTGGAATTCCCCCCTGAAACTGTTACCAAAATAACATTCAACGCAGCTGACTTTTGTCCTTATTACGATTTGCCTTACCTTCATTTTTTAACTCGTTTTTTATGAAATATTGCCTCCAATCATTGACTCTTTTCCTGGGTCTTTTCAGCGCGACCATTGCCTTTGGGCAAAATGGAACCTCCCAAAAACTGCGTTCCACGGTTTGGCTTAACGCCTACCCTGTTTCTGGGATGAT
Source organism: Saprospiraceae bacterium (assembly GCA_016787465.1). Taxonomy (GTDB): domain Bacteria; phylum Bacteroidota; class Bacteroidia; order Chitinophagales; family Saprospiraceae; genus M3007. The sequence continues at coordinate 3,708 of JAEUUR010000411.1, forward strand.
TTTTAGTTCAGATTCAACACAATACTACTATGATGATAACGGCCGGTATTCGGATATTTATCATTGGACTGATTACACGCCTGCCGGTGGGTGGCGTTTGTCAAACCGAACGACAGCATATGTTTATGATCCGAATGGCAATCTGCTCAGTACATTAACCCAGAAGCATGTTGATACCCTGGGTTGGCTAAATGTCTATAGAAATATTTATACTTATGATTCAAAGGACAGCCTGTTGAGTATGCTTGAACAGCGCTACAACGACAGTGCCGGATGGGTTAATTATTTGCGTTTCTTCCTTTCTTATGACGACGCAGGCAACAGGCTTTCCAGTGTGGTGGAAACCTGGAATGATAGCGTCTGGGCGCTGAACAATGCCATGTATTTTACCTATGATGCAGCGGGTAATGTACTCACCCGGACTACAGATGACTTTTATCGACTCGTCTATGCCTATGACGGAGCCGGGAATTTATCGTCAGAAACCTCTATGCATTTGGATAATGGTATTTGGTACATGTCGTCCCGAAGGATTTATCTGCCTGGCTTTTCCCCTGCTTTTCCGGCGACTGGCGTTTATTATCAACTTTGGGAAAACATGAGCTGGTCGAACTATTCCAGGCTACATTACACCTATAATGCTTCCGGGGACCTGACTGAATCATTGTACCAATATAAATCAGGGCAAGAATGGACCAACGAATCCCGATACCATGCCGAGTTTAATCAAAACCATCAGGAAGTGTTCATGGAATATCAGGAATGGGAAAATAATGCATGGTCAAAGCACACACGGTATTTCACCACGTATGATGCGGATTCGGATATAATTTTAAGGCAAAGAAAGCAGTGGAATGGCGCCTGGTATGAAATAAGCACAGAACGCTTCCATTATGAGGAAACATCGCCCGTTAACACACCGAAGCATGATGATTTATTGCTGTTCCCTAATCCGACAATTGATGCTATTACCCTCAAGGGGACGAATATGCTGTATGCGCAAATTTATAATACGAAAGGCGAACTGGTGACATCCAGTGCTTTATTCGGAGCGGATGAAAAAACTTTTCAATTGGGCAATATTCCAACCGGGCATTACTTTCTGCACTTGCTTATGAAGGATGGCAGCGTTAGTACCAAATCGTTTCAGGTGCAGAAATAGGAACAGGAACATTGAATTTTGTACACGTGAACGCCGAACCGCAGAATGTCGAAGTAAAGTTTTAATTGTTTAAATTTCAAAGTATTATGAGCATGCCAAATACGATCTTGAAGAGCGGCTCATCGAATTTGCTGTGCGCATCATTGACACGGCTTAATGTAACCCAACAAATTCTTCAAAATTACGATTGTCAACCGATGTGGTTTGGCTGCCAGGGTAGTTTTCGAGGAATGCTGTCGGGAAACGGGCCGGTTTTTGGGGTTTCCATTTGAATTCAAATGCATGCAGTCGCCCACCCGCTTCTTCCACATAATCATTTTCTTGTTGCGAGGTGGTACGCCAAAAGTAAGTATTGCAGAGGTAGTTGGAGTATGCGTTTCGCTTCATCCGTTCGGCAACCAGGAAGTTTTCCCACAAGGCTCCGGTATCGTTCCGCAAGGCTAGTGGAGAGAAGTTTTTAATGATGGCGTTAACAATACCATTGTCGTAGAAATAAATTTTACGCCCTTTTTTAATTTCATTTCGCGCATTTCTACTAAGCGAGGGCAATCGAAAAAGAACAAAGGATTGTTCGAGCAAATCAATGTACCGTTCAACGGTAAGTGGATCAGCACCAATCATTTGTGACACTTCAAAATACCGAACCTCGTTTCCAATCTGGAGTGACAGTGCTTGCAAAAGTTTGACTAGCAGGGAAGGCGTTTTAATTTGATCGAGAGTAAGCAGGTCTTTGTACATCACCCCATCGCTGAGATCGTTTGCCGAGCCATTCCCCTATGTTTTTGGTTTGAGCGCGAGATATCATGACCTTTTTGGACAGAAATAGGTTGAATTTAGATTCAAATCAAAAAAATAGATCAATTTTTTCGATTTGAATCTAAAAAACAATAAAAACCACATTGAGGTGACTGCAACTTTCCACGCATACGTACGACCGGATTCTCAAGGTGGCCCATAGAGCCTTCTCGCTAGGCCGTAATCCACAAAAGTCACAATTTTAACTCATTCAACATCTTATCCATCCACTCCGGGTCAAACCCAAGTTTTTTGAAGTGCATGAAATCCTGCCGGATCATGTCTGTCCAGGCAAATCCTTGCACGATTTCTTCGCCAATGTGTTTTTTATAGATGGTACTGGCTGCTTCATAATCATTATTAAACAAATAGCCATGTGCCAGATTACCTTGAATTAGCAAAGCATCCGGGTAAAGTTCGAGGCCCCGTTTCAGGTAGCGAATGGCCTTTTCAAATTTCTTCTGTTCCAAAAAATGCCATCCAGCAAAATTGAAGAATTGCTCATCGGCTACGATGGTGTCGGGTTTGACAATTTTATGGGCCATGGGCAGAGCCGTTCCGAAATAGAAACGCTGGTAACCACTTACCCTACCTGAGGCATCTGTCACAAAGTGTTTTTCACTTGGGTGTTCCATGTTAAAAAAATCAACATCGCTCGAAAAGTACATTTTGTAGTAGGCATTCTCCTGAAACAAATAGTACCCGTCTTCTTTTTTTTCAATACTCACAAACACATTTTCTACCTTGTAAACACCTGCATATCGGCTCAGGATGCTGTCGGAGACCGGTTTGGCTTTTGCAGGGTCGAAGAACGGTTTATCGGCAAGAATCCTTCGGATACCCTGCAATGGGATAAGTCCATCGTCGTGGTTTAGCAACACTATAATGGTTTTATCCTTGTCTATATGCCTGTCAATAAAAGTTCTGTATCCGGGCCACCCGCCGCTGTGGTTTACAATTTTGCCGAGATCCGCAAATGATTCCAAAAACCAGCCGAAACCGTATCGCTCTGATATTGCCTTGCTTACGCCCGGGTCTGAAAAAACCGACTTCATACTTTCTGCAGACACGAGTTTGTGCTTGTACAAAGCCCTGTCCCATTTTAAAAGGTCCATCACTGTGGAACTTATGCCGCCGGCACCTGCGATACCGTCCAGCCAAACTACAAATCTGGAGTATTCTTCCTCGTCTGGCAAGACATACTTTTTTGACTGTTCGGAATAAGTATAGCCATAGGCATAATTATCCAGTTGCTTTGGCGCCAACCTTCTGGAATAGACAAAAGTGTTGTTCATTTTCAAAGGCTTGAAAATCGCCTTGCGCAGGAAATCCCCGAACAACATGCCCGAAGCCCTTTCTACCACCACCGCCAACAAGTCGTATCCAGTATTGCTGTAAGCCCACTTTGTACCGGGTTTGAACAACAGCGCCGGTTTGTGCTTTTGAAAAATATTAACCAGATCGTGATTGGTGGAAATTTTTGATTTGTCAAAAAGACTGTCAAGATTGAACACGTAATCTGGCAACCCGCTGGTATGGTTCAGCATCTGACGAAGCGTGATGTTTTCGTATGCAGCCAACTCCGGGATGTGTTTTGAAAGTTTGTCGTCAAAACCAAGTTTGCCTTTTTCTTTCAGGATGACAATGGCCATAGCGGTAAATTGCTTTGATACCGAAGCCAGTTCGAAAATGGAATTCTCATCAAGTTTCCTTTTCTTTGCTTCGTCGGCGTAGCCAAAACTTTTGTTATACAGGATATGGCCTTTCTCTGCCACCAGAACGCATCCATTCAGTTTGCCCTCTTGGTGCATAGCCTGCAGCAGGCTATCAATGCGATGGGCTTTGTCTTGCCCAGTGGCAAGATGTGCGAATAGTAAAAACAACAATACAAGGATGGATTTCATTTTTGTAGTTATTATGTCAAACGTTTATAAAGAAAATCCGGTGGCTAAAATTTGGCTTACCGAACCGATGCAGCAAAGGTATCCGCATGTCTTTGTTGCATTCTGAAACACCTGTAAAAGGATGTAACAGATTTGTAAAATCTGATTTTATCGGGCCAAATCATATTATATCAGGCCTGGCAAAACTCTGTTGTTGCCCGATGGTGAGGCACAAGCGGCGGAATCGAAAGACGATTTCATTCACAAGATGAAAATATGTCAAAAAGAGCTTCGGGAATCCTCCGTGTGTTTAAAATTGATTTCAAAGCGCTCCTGGTTCATTCCAGACAAACTTGCGCCACTCATCACAGAAAATGACAAATTATAACCAACGCAATGTGGTTATGAATACGAATTGTCATACAGAGCGCTGTTAGTCAATACTTTAGCCGCAGGCTGTTTTCATAACCAAACAGCGCGAAGTATAATCTCAATTTTCGTGGCCTGCAATAAAACCATCACCAATCTTAAAACCAATCGCAAATCCTAAATCTATTCGGAAATCGGAAATCGAACAAATCGGATATCGGAAATAAAAAAAGCCTCCGAAATAGTGGCCATAGAAGGCAATATCAAAGTCGCCAAGTTCACACTGGCAACCTCGGAAAGCTTCAAGGATGAAAAGGGCAAATCCATAACCAGACAGAATGACACAATTTCGTGCTATGGAGAAGATTGGCAGAATTGGCGGAAAAATACCTGTGCAAGGGAAGCATGATACACTTGGAAGGAAAGAACCGCACCCGATCCTACGCTGACAAGCAGGGCCAAAAGCGGTATGTGACGGAGGCCGTGGGCAAGCAAATCATCCTGCTGGACAAAAAGGAGCCTTGAGGAGGTACGCATTTTGTATTGTTTTTCGAATGAGAAGTATTTTATTCGATTTGTAAACCGCTGATTTTTTGAACTTTGATTAATGTTTCATTGTTTATTATAGGCATTTAAATGCGACCTGTCATACAGAGCGATGGGAATCAATGCTTTAGCCACAGACCATTTTTAAAACCAAACAGAGCGAAGTAAAGAATTGGTTTTTAATGACTTATCACTATTTTTTTACTGCAAACTCCATTTTTGGTAAATGCCCTAACGACATAAACTCCTGGAGCCATTTCATGAACTGGCACCTGGAAAAACGCTGCATCCAACTGCTTGCTTAAAACTACACGCCCCATCAAGTCGCTGATTTCAATGCCGGAAAGTAATGCTTCCGGGCTCGCAATATTCAGCAACGAATGGGCTGGATTGGGGTAAATGGCAAGCTGCTTCTCCCAACCAGGAACCTCTTCCACGGGGGAAGTTTGGCGCCTGATAATTATTTCTGTAGGCGGGCCACCCAACCTTTTAGTCAGCTCTTTCGCGTTCACTGCGTTTATGCCATTAAAATACACAGATGTTTTTAGATTGTTGGTTGCATCCTCAAGAATATCATCTGCAACTTGAACCGAAAGCCCTCCAATGGCTCCCCAACCTATACTGGGGGTTCCATCCATTCTGGTAATCCCGACATAAATAACACCTTGGGCAGTATCGTTTTTTTGTAAAACCAACAGGTCGGAAACATTGCCAAGCCAGGAATCGGTCTGCACAAAATGCATTCCCCCTTTGAAAACATTAGGGTCATAACCGACACTAAAGGCCAGTCCGTAGGCACTGTCTTGTACCGCATTGGCGCTGCCAATAAGAATGGGTAATATAGCCCCCCGGCCTTGTTCCAGGGTATCTTTGCTCAGGCAGATAGCCGTTTCCTGAACATTATTGTCGGTGTTAGTTGGGCCAGCAAAAGGGTGGTCTTTACTCGAATTGATCACATGTCCCCAATTCTGAAGGATGGCCTCAGCGTCCGTTGTATTGATGGCGCCATCCCCGTTCGTATCTGCATTTTTGAAATTCACATTCATCAATGTCGAGTTATGATCCCAGTCGAGGGCATCCTGCCCTAACCATTCCAAGCTAGCATCGGGGCGTGCATGCCCTGTGGTTCCATAGGCCATCCCGATAAACAGCAGGTCGTAGTGATTCACGACGTTATTGTTATCGGTATCGCCTGGCCACACACAGTTGTTTGCTTCATTGTTTGATGGTATTTTTAAAAAATATTTTTCAGATTCAGATGCATTTTGAGTCACTTGAACCGTGTACTTACCCGCGCTTAATCGCTGCGCACTTCCTGCGTTGCCCCAAAAAAAGTATCCGGAGGTATTGGCATTGAGCTTGTATATCCACATTCCAATATCAAGCGTAGGGTTGCTTTGTTTAATGCAGAGTTGACTGTTCCCGTCCGTGCTGCAATCGGGCGGCATCACGCCTGCTTCGATCGTGGAGGGTTGTAATGGGAAATATAAGTTAAACAATATTTCCCCGCCCTTGCCAACGAATGCTTCCTCCTGGCCACTTTCACCAATTAATTTGACATCCACTGGCTTATCAATAAATTCAATGGTTCGGTGGGCGATCCAACTTGTTGTGGGCGTCATGCATACCTCGAACAAGCAAGAATGAGGAGGAAGTGTTATTGGATTCAGCGATTCCCAATTCAAACCTAAGCGATTGATTCCGACACTGAAATCGAAATCTGATAGGTCAAGTCCCGGCAGGTTAAAATTACGCACGTTTGCAAATTGCGCCCCATTCTGCCACCCTAAAGAAAACGACAAAGACTGAATTCCTTCAAAATTTTGAGCATACACACCGATGCAACTGTCGATAGAGTAATGCGTGTCCAGATAATCATCTTTCACATAAAAGGCGGGCACACCCCAGTCAGGCACCTGCAATTTAGCGCAATCCAGCCAACATATTTTCGAAATTGTACAACCTTCGGTGTCCGTTACGGTCACGGAATAAATGCCAGATGGCGCCCCAACCAAAGAGTCAAAGTATCCAAATTCGCCAGGGTTATCGGGGTGATGAACCACCCCGTTGCTCCAGGTTACCAGGCTCGGCGCAGGCACCTCATCCTCGAAGGAATAATAGTACAAGTAGAGTGTGCCGGTATTCGGATCGGAAGGATTGCACTGCTTGTAAGAATCAATGCTCCAGCCAAGATTGTAATCTTTGTAAACGTTGAATAACTGGGAAGCGACGCATCCATCTGCGCTCGTAACCGTAACGCCATAATTACCAATAGCTAATTCTGAAACAGAAGAACTTGTTGCCCCTGTCGACCACAAATATTGAAAAGGAGGCATGCCATCCGGATTAATCGTTGCACTTCCTGTTCCATTGCATGATTGAACGTTGGTTACCGATAAATGGAGATTGAAGGTTGGAATTTGTTCTAAAATTTCAAAAGTTTGCATCGTTTCACAAATGCCCGCCTCAGTTACCCAAACGGTGTAAACCCCGGCGGCCAATCCGCTAATGGCACGAGTAGTATCGCCTGTCGACCACCGGTATTGAAAATCATTGATTCCGACCGGATTTACTTCCGCACTTCCCAGGCTGGAACAACTATTGATGTGCTGATACGTTAGATTAAGTGTTAAGTCAATAATGCTTCCTACCTGACTCGTCCTAACCAGGCTGCATCCCACTGCATCTGTAACAGTAACTTGGAACTGGCCTGGCGGTAAATTACAATTGGTTGCCCCTGTGCTTAAACCTGTGGACCATGCATAAGTATAAGGCGCCTGGCCATTGTTCACTGTAATGTTTGCACAACCATTGTGAATGTTACAACTTGATGCTTGTGTGACTTGCAGCGTCGATTCAATCGTCGCAAAAGAGGCGCCGACCCGTATGTTTAGTACCACCGAGTTATTCAATTGATCTGTAACAGTTACCCAATAATCTCCGGCTGTTAGTCCGGAAATGTAAGCAGTATCGGAAGCCGTAAAGCCGCCAGGTCCTTCCCACTGATAGGAATAAGGAGGCTGCCCTCCTGTAATTTCTATTGATGCAGCGCCGTTCGACCCGTTGCAGGTGGTAGCGTTGGCGCAGGTTTTCGTAGCCGTCAAAATGTCGGGCATCGTTGATCCGATAGAAACGCCTCCAACTTTTTGGCCTAATGGAAGATATACCACGCGCCAATCCGGTGGCAGCATCTGAGCCGCTTCAAATGGAGAATAAGGCCCCAAGTCGCCAATTTTTAACGCAAGAAAGCCTGTAGCATTTGCTTTAACTTGAAATTTTAATTCCAGAATCACGGTCGAATCAGGCAAGGACACACCCATCCCATTGTCGGAACTCCAAGCCACCAAGAGCAAACCCGGCATAACCAAATTATGGCTCATAGCTCCAAACCCTGGCAGAGCCGCGCTATCAATTTCCACAGCGATCAGCTCCAAATCAGTGCTGTCAAAATATACACCGAACTGGATGGCGGCAACAAAATCAAAGCCTCGCACCCTCATAGGCAAGGTAACCTGGTCGCCCGCCTGGGCTTCCACCGTTGGGAAGAAATACTGAAAACAAAGTTGCGAGTACTGGCCATTGACCTGTTGGGTGTTGAGGTTAAGCAGGAGGGCCAGAAAGAAAATGTGTAATTGGTTTGTGAAGATGTTTTTCATTTTTGGCGGAGAACTAAAGGTGTACTACTCAGATTAGAAAACACCACCACAAAACTCATACCTCATCAGTCAATTTGTCTGCTTGGTGATATATAATGACCAAGAAGAATGGGACACCCTACCTCTTCCTCCGCTTGAAATAATACACATCATTTAAAACGCCCGTATAATCCAGCGGATTCTTTTCCTCCTTTGAAAAGCATTCCCAACCCATTTCACCCAGGTAGTTCAGAACATCCACGGGTGACTTGAATTTCAGCGTTGTTCCGGTTGAATCTTTCAGGCTTTCATCCCTATCAGTCCCTTTTGAAACACGATCACCGAAATCGTACTTAATCTTCGTTTTTGAGTTAAAGCCATTGGCCTGAAAACTTACCTGACAATATTCCCAACGTTCAATGGTTTGGGATTGCAGGGCATACATGAAAAACGCGAGCAAGATGGTAAAGAGCAGTTTCATAAAATGTGTGTTTGATTAATTCTGACCATAATATTACTCGATCGAGAGAAATAAATCTTCAACATCCAGCTAAAGATTTAAAAAGTTGATTCACTTTTACCCTCACGATCAACCATCACCTATTCATCATTCATCATTCATCATTCATGTTCACCGGTATCATCGAAGCGCTGGGTAAAATTTCCCGAATTGAAAAGGAGCAGTCGAATGTGCATTTCACCGTAGAAAGCCCCATCTCAAATGAACTAAAAATTGATCAAAGCCTGAGCCACGATGGCGTTTGCCTGACGGTAGTGGAGATCGGAAACGGATGGCACCGGGTAACTGCCGTCGATGAAACCCTGCGCCGAACCCGGCTGCAGGAGTGGGAAACTGGCGATCTGGTTAACCTCGAACAATGTCTGCCCATCGGAGGCCGCCTCGACGGACACATCGTGCAGGGGCACGTCGATACCGTGGTTGAGTGTGTTTCAGTAGAAGACCAAAACGGATCATGGCGATTTACCTTCCGCTACGCACCCACGCGCGAGCATGTGTTGATCGACAAAGGTTCCGTTTGCCTCAATGGCGTCAGCCTGACGGTGGTAGAACCCGCCGG
>JAEUUR010000464.1 GCA_016787465.1 Saprospiraceae bacterium
CGCTGAAAGACACCCTGGATGTGCTGGGTTCGCCGGTGGGCGCGCCCATGCACGCGCGCGAGCAGGCGCCCAACTTCAGTACGTACCGTACGAACGCCCCATCCATGCGGGTATTGACCCTCCGCGATTTACCCGAACGCCATTGTGTAGTGGTGATCGAAGAAGACGAACCCACCCGCGAGTTGTTGTTGCGTTACAATGTTCCTGACCGCAACGAACATTTTATGGATTCCATCCACATCCTTCGCAAAGTGTTCGGTTTCCCGGTCGTTTTGCAACTGATTGATGTAACAACCGATGAAGCCGGCGCGCTCATTCCCGGCGCCTGGGTAGTAGAGCCCGATTACCTGATGGATGTGTCGGCTATTTCAGAATGTTTCAAAGATACCGGCCAGGAACCCTACGCCTACCTGGTGCGCAAGTTTTTGCCCCACGAAACCACTGAGCCAATCTTAATTGGAAATATCGCCAACTTCTTTCTCGACCGGCTGCTCAACGAACCGGATACAAGTTGGCAGGAACTGTTTTTGGAAACTTTTCAGCTGTTCCCTTTCGTTTATGCCCCGATGAGCGATGCACAGGTGAAAAGCATTTCAGGAAAAGCCCAAAAACACTTTCTGAATATCAAAAGCCTGGCGAAAGGCGGGTTGATTCAACAGGATATCGACCCCGGAGATTGTTTTGTGGAGCCTTCCTTTTTTAGCAACCTGTACGGAATTCAAGGCCGGCTCGATTTGTTTTTTAAAAATGAAAAACAATCGGCAATCATTGAATTAAAAAGCGGAACCCCTTTTAAACCAAACAGTTACGGCATTTCACGCAGCCATTTTACCCAAACGTTGCTCTACGATTTGCTGGTGCGCTCGGTGTACGGCAAACAAACCGACCCGGTGAAGTATATTTTTTATTCAGGCGTCGATTTGAATCAATTGCGTTTTGCGCCCACCATTGTGCCGGAGCAAATGGAAGCCATCCAGGTGCGTAATAAACTGGTTGCCATCGAACGCATGCTGACGCAGATACGCCCCGGCGACGCCGATGCAGCGATTTTCAACAAACTTCAGGCCTCCAAAGGGAAGGGTTTTACGGAACGCGATTACGGTCGTTTTGAAAAAGCTTATTCCGGATTAGCACCCCTTGAAAAAAAATACTTCAACGCATTCGTCGGGTTTATTGCCCGCGAACATTGGCTGGCAAAAGTAGGAGAGGAGAATAACGACACCCTTCATGGAAATGCTGCGCTGTGGCGCAGCAGTCCGGAAGAAAAGCTCGCCAATTTTGCCATTCTGAATTACCTGCAATTGCTGGAAAACCGGGCTGATCAACCCGACCCGGTGGTGGTGTTTAAACGCACGCCCCGTACCAGCGAACTGGCCAATTTCCGCATCGGCGACATCGCAGTGCTGTACCCGGCACTGTCTGATACTGATACAGTACTTCAGCACCAGGTTATCCGTTGTACTATTTCAAAGTTAGACAACGACCGCGTAGAAGTGCAACTTCGTTTCCGGCAACACAACCTAAAACCGTTTGAAACCAAAGGGTTTTGGTGCCTGGAACCCGATATGCTCGACTCCGGGTTCACGGCCATGTACCGAGGCTTGCTGGAATGGGCGGAATCGCCGCCTCCGGTGCGCGCACAGGTGCTTGGGCTAATTGCTACGCCGCCTTCCGCCCACGCATTTCCGCCGGCTAACTTGGTGGAAAAAATCGTCCGCGCTCCGGGCTTTTTCCTGCTTTGGGGGCCTCCCGGAACTGGAAAAACCAGTGTCTTGTTGCGCGATCTCGCAGCCTGGGCACTTCGGGAAACCAGCGAAAACATACTGCTGCTGGCCTACACCAACCGGGCCGTCGACGAAATCTGCGAAGCCCTGGAAAGTATCGGCGGCGATGTTGCTACGCAATATGTGCGTATTGGCGGCAGGCATGCCACCGCTGAACGGTTCAGGGGGCAATTGTTATCCTCAAAAACGGCATCGGCCAAAAACCGCGAAGCGCTGCGCAACGTGCTTGAAAATCACCGCATTTTTGTCAGCACGGTTGCCTCTTTCGGGCATAACGAAACCCTGTTGCATTTGAAAAAATTCGACCGGCTGATCGTCGACGAAGCTTCGCAAATACTCGAACCGCAATTGGTCGGGCTGCTTACCCATTTTAAACATGTTACCCTGATTGGCGATCACAGGCAATTACCTGCCGTAACGGCTCAAAGGCCTGAAAACACCGTGGTCGACGATGCCGGTCTCAACGAAATAGGACTGCTTGATTTGCGGGATTCCTACTTTGAGCGATTGTACAGACTTTGCAGGCAAAACCGCATGGATTGGGCGTACGATCAGCTTGAAAAACAAGGGCGAATGCACCAGCAGATCATGGATTTTCCGGGAAAATGGTTTTACGACGGCCATTTGAAAGTGTTTAACCCTTTGGTGCAACAAGCGCCACTCGAATTGACGGCTCCTGAAACCGATTTTGAAACCGGAAAGGCACTGGAAAATTCGAGGGTGGTTTTTTTGCCTGTCCGTTCGGCTGCCGGGGCTGTTCCCGGGCAAAAAACCAGCATGGAAGAAGCCATGATATGCGTGCGGCTGGTATTGTATTTTAAACAATTATGGCAACACAATGGGCGGCTTTGGTTGCCGGATAAAACCCTGGGGATTATTACGCCCTGGCGCGCGCAGATTGCGCAAATTCAATCGTGTCTGACCGATGCCGGCGTGTCGCCTGCGGAAGTAACGGTGGATACGGTAGAACGGTATCAGGGCGGCGCCCGCGATATCATCCTGATTTCTACCTGTGCGCATACGGAATGGCAATTGCAGTCGTTGGTGAACCTCAACAGCGAGGGAGTAGATCGGAAGTTGAATGTGGCGCTCACCCGTGCGCGTGAGCATTTGATCATGTTGGGGAATCCCGAAATTTTGGGGAAAGACGAACGTTATCGCGCTTTTATGGCCATGTACGAAGCTGCTAAACCAGCATAAGCGGAATTTCGAGCGTGCGTTTCAGGTAGTATTCCACATTTTCGCGCACCACGATATCGAGTGGCAAATGTTGCAGCGGTGGAATTGTTTTGCGCAGAATCAGGTGGTTGACCAGCGTGTGAATGCCCAGATATCCCTGATGCCAGGCATTTTGATTGATCAGAAAACGAATCTTGTTTTCATTCAACAAATGAAGGTTGGGCTCAATCAAGTCGAAGCCGACAATTTTTATTTTGCGTTGGACTTCCGGGCTGAGTGCGTGAACCAGTTTATAGGCCCGGGAGTTGGTTACGAAGATGCCGTTCAGGCGCGGGTATTTTTTTAACAAATCTACTGCCCACATTTTCATTTTCGCTTGATCGTCGAAATCTTCGAAAATTTCTGAAAAGATTTCAATGGACTTGTTTTCCTGGCTGTTAAAAAAATCTTTGAATCCTTGTTGTTTTGCCTGCAGGTGTCGGGCGTTATGCACCTCTTTGTCGAGGTTCAGTACCATTGCCTGATCGCCGTCGTTTAGGCCGAAATTGAGCAGGCGACCAGCCAGCACACCGCTTTGGTACGAATCCTGTCCGATGTAACTCAGAGAGTCGGTACCTTCGATGTGGGTGTTGATCATTACTTTCGGGATGCCCAGGCGGCTGGTTTCAGCAAGCAATAATTCGGTTTCGTTCAGGAAAACCGGAGCGAAAAGCACGGCTTCAGGGGCGCTTGCGATGGCCTTTTTTATGGAATCAATGTACTTTTTGGGTTCAAACAGCGGGAAAAAGTAAAAATCGATGGCCACGCCGTAGTGTCTAACGGCTTCTGCGGCCCTTTCCACACCTTCCTTGGGTTGCAACCAATACGGATCCTGACGGTAATCGGGCAGGATAACGGCCAGTCGGATGGTTTTGCGGTTGTTGGCCAGGGAGCGTGCGATGATGTTGGGTTCATAGCCCATTTCCCGCATCACGGATGCCACTCGTTCCCGTACCTCATGCGATACGTGCCCCCTGTTGTGGATAACCCGATCCACAGTGCCGATGGATACGCCGGTTTTTTCAGCGATGTCTTTAATTCGGATACGCTGGTGCATTAAATTTGATTTGGTCGAGCTGTCTTATAGTCAACGCAAAATGGTTTTGGATACAAACTGTCATACAGAGCGCTGTAAACCAATGCTTTTGCCGCAGGCATCTTTAAAAACCAATCAGCGCGAAGTATAAAACGCGGCTCAAGGTAGGTCTTTTTGAAATTTCAACAACAGGCAGCTATTTTTTTTTCAGAATAAAGATTGCCTTGTGTGCGTACACGGCCAAATGATCCATTATCCGTGTGCGCACACAGCAGGAAAAAAATCTTTCCGTGTGCGCACACGGTATTTGTTTAAGACATTACATTTGGGCGAAATTTTAGATGGTTTAACAAACATTGCACCGGAAGAAACGCAGACTTATGAAAGAAAATGCGCAAACAGGCTATTTGAAGTATGAATTGAAGAACTTTGAAAAGATGTCAGTCAAGATTTGGGCTGATTCGGTGGAAGCTTCACGGCATGTAGCACGTTCGGTGGCGCTGGCCATTCGTCAGAAACAGCAGGATGGCGAAAAAATTGTACTGGGCCTGGCAACCGGCAGCACACCCATCAAAGTATACGAAGAATTGGTGCGGATGCACAAGGAAGAAGGCTTGAGTTTCCAAAATGTGGTGACGTTCAACCTCGATGAGTATTACCCCATGCCTCGCGAAGCGCGCCAGAGCTACTGGCGTTTTATGCACGATTATTTGTTTGATCACATCGATATTCCAAAAAAGAACATTCACATTCCGGATGGAACCATTCCAATGGAACAGGTGGCCGCTTATTGCGAGCAATATGAAAAACAAATCGACCTGGCCGGCGGTATCGACATTCAGTTGTTGGGAATCGGCCGTACGGGTCATATCGGGTTTAACGAACCGGGCGCCTGGGAAACCTCACCCACACGTATGGTGCGGCTCGATCACCTGACGCGCCACGATGCCACCAAAGATTTTCTCAACGAAGACGACGTGCCTTACCGTGCCATTACGATGGGCGTAGGCAGTATTTTTAAAGCCCGCACCGTGTATTTGATGGCATGGGGCCAACACAAAGCGCATATTATTCAACAGGCCGTTGAAGGAGAAATTTCTACCTCAGTACCAGCTTCCTTCCTTCAAAAGCATCCGAATGTTAAAGTCGTGCTCGATCGGAGCGCCGGCGAAGAACTGACCCGGATGAAATCCCCCTGGCTTGTCGGTATCTGTAACTGGACCGACGATTTGATTTGCAAAGCAGTTGTCTGGCTGTCGCAGATCACCGGCAAGCCAATTCTTAAACTGGACGACGAGGATTATAACGAACACGGCCTGAGTGAGCTCATCATTGAACAAGCCAATTCCTACGAACTGAACATTCGTATTTTTAACCGCCTTCAGCGCACTATTTCTGGCTGGCCCGGAGGCAAACCTAACGCCGACGACAGCAACCGCCCCGAACGCGCCAAACCGGCTAAAAAACGGGTCATCCTTTTCAGTCCGCACCCCGACGACGATGTCATTTCCATGGGCGGCACTTTTCAACGCCTGGTTGATCAGGGCCATGAAGTGCATGTCGCTTATCAAACATCCGGTAACATCGCCGTGCACGATTATGATGCATTGCGGTATGCTGAGTTCGTATTGGAATTTGGTTTGCGCCACAAAACCATCACCGATGAAGAGGCTAAACGGTTCAAAAAGATCATTGCGACACTCAACAAAAAAGGTTCCTCAGATGAGGATATCTCTGAAGTACGCAGTATCAAAGGATTGATCCGCCGTGGCGAAGCCCGCGCAGGCGCCAGGTTTACCGGCCTTCCCGACAGCCAGATTCATTTTTTGGATATGCCGTTTTATGAAACCGGTCGAACGAGGAAAAAGCCGATCGGAGAAGATGATATTCAGATTATTGTAGATTTAATGGGCAAGGTAAAGCCGCATCAAGTGTTTGCTGCCGGCGATTTGGCCGATCCGCACGGCACCCACCGGGTTTGCCTCGACGCCATCTTTGAAGCGTGTCGGCGATTGGAAAAAACAAATGATTGGATGAAAGATTGTTGGGTGTGGTTATATCGCGGCGCCTGGCATGAATGGGCGGTACATGAAATTGAAATGGCCGTTCCGATGAGCCCGCAACAGTTGAGAAAAAAGCGGCAGGCCATTTTTATGCACCAAAGCCAAAAAGACCGCCCGCCTTTCCCTGGCGACGATAACCGGGAGTTTTGGCAACGCGCGGAAGACCGCAACCGTGATACGGCACGGCAATACCGTTCGTTGGGGTTGGCTGAATATGAAGCAATGGAGGCGTTTGTTCGGTGGAAAGGATAAAATGAAGCGAATTTATTAAAGTTAACGCAGAGTGGTTTTGAATACGACCTGTCATACAGAGCGCTGTAAACCAATGCTTTAGCCGCAGGCTTATTTCAAAACCAAACAGCGCGAAGTATAAGACTCATACCCCCATGAGCCTGAATGCATAAATTTTATCACTAAACCTTAACTATTGTATGAAGCAACAGTTCATGTACAAGCACGCGCTTACTGTCGTGATGCTGGTACTGTTAAGCGCGTTTGGGCTTAATGCTCAAAACGTGCTGACAGGCACCGTAAACGATGAAAACGGCCAACCGGTGGTTGGTGCAACCGTGAGGGCAGTAGGCAATGCCAACGGTGCAACTACCGATTTGAACGGCAAGTTTAAAATTGCAGCTCCTGAAAGCGGAAAAATTGTGATTGCCTACACCGGTTATGTAACCCAGGAAATTTCGGTAGAAGGTCAAAGCGATGTTTCAGTCGCTATGGAACCTGGCGCCAGCACCCTTCAGGAAGTTACAGTAACCGCACTCGGGATCAAACGGGAGAAAAAAGCACTTGGTTATTCTGCTCAGAACATCAGCGGCGAAAACCTGGCACTGGCACGCGAAACGAATGTGGTTAATTCACTTTCAGGACGAGTAGCTGGTTTGCAGGTGTCGCGTGCAGCAGGCGGTGTCGGCGGATCAAACAGGATCACCATCCGCGGCAACAACTCCCTGGGCAGAAACAACCAGCCACTCATCGTCGTCGACGGCGTGCCGATCAACAACTTCCAAACCCAGGCCGCCAGCGAATGGGGCGGTTATGACCGCGGTAACGGTATCGGCGACATCAACCCCGACGACGTGGAAACGATCACGGTGTTGAAAGGCCCTGAAGCAACAGCACTGTACGGCGTACAAGGCGGTAACGGCGCTATTTTGATCAATACCAAAAAAGGTACAGCCAGAAAAGGCATCGGCGTGCAGGTGAATTCCAACATCGTGTTCGAAAACCCCCTTACATTGCCAGAAGTTCAAACGACATACGGACAAGGCTCAGGTGGCATTTTCGATATCAAAAGCGGTAGCGCATGGGGCCCGCAAATTGCAGGACAACAAGTAGAAGACTGGCGTAATCCGGGTTCTACCACCGCCATGACGTCTTATGACAACCGTTTCGACGACTTCCTGCAAACAGGTCAAACATGGAATAACTCGATCTCTTTGACAGGCGGCGGCGAAAAAACCAGCTTTTATGCCAGCTACACCAACCTGAACTCAAAAGGTATGCTGCCAACCAACACCCTGGAGCGCCATGTAGCTAATGTAAGGGTAGGCCATGAACTAAACGATCGCATCAGCATCGACGCAAAAGTAAGTTACATCAACTCCAAAGGTAAAAACCGCCCTCGCCTTTCCGGCGACCCGGAAAATGCCTACGGCAGCGTGTTGTACCTGCCTGGAAACGTTAATGTAACTGACCTCGATCCGGGTTACGACGAATTGCGCCGCCTTATCATTTGGAACCCGGGCGGAAGCAACGTTATTCAAAACCCGTATTGGACGCTCAACCTGAACACCACGGAAGATGTGCGCGACCGTATTCTGACGATGGTTTCTTCGAATATCAAACTGACCGACTGGCTGACATTGATGCTGCGCCATTCTATGGACTACTACGCAGACCAAAACGAAGGACGCCTGGCTTACGGTCAACGTTACAATGAACCAACCGGTAACTACTCGCAGGATCGTACCAACTCACGCACTTCGAATGCTGACTATTTGTTGAGCGCTTACAAACGTTTCGGCAACTTCGGCGCTAAAGTAAGCGTAGGCGGCAGCCGCTTCGACTACAATTCAAGCGCTATTTCAGGCGCCAACAACGGCAACCTGGTAGTTGATTTCTACAACCTCGGAACTGGCCTGAACGACCGCCGCTCTCTCAGCAACAGCATCGGCCGCAAGCGCATCAACTCCGCTTATGCACTTGGCAGCTTTGACTTTAATAACTGGCTTTATTTCGAAGGCAGTTACCGTTCCGACTGGACATCGACACTGCCTGAAGCGAACAGAAGGTTTGATTACACATCCTTCAGCCTTTCAGCTGTGTTGTCTGAAATGATGGATCTTCCTGAATTCATTTCCTTCCTGAAACTGCGCGGTGCGCTGGCTCAGGCAGGTAATGATGCCGATCCTTATGAACTGGAAGCTGTTTATGGTATCGGTTCTGGCGCAGGCGCTATCGTTTCAGGGGTTCCGACCACCATTTACAACCCGGATCTGAAAAACGAGTTGATCAAATCCAATGAAGTAGGTTTGGAAGCGCGTTTCTTTGGCAACCGCCTTGGTTTCGAACTTTCTTTCTACAAGAAAAATGCGTTGAACCAGAAGATTTATTTGCCTGTGCCTGCCGGTAGCGGTTTTGCCAACAAAATCATCAACGGCGGTAACCTGCAAAACAAAGGTTTCGAACTGGTGCTGAACACCACGCCTGTTTCTACAGGTCACTTCCGTTGGGATGTTGATTTCAACTTCGCAGTGAACAGAAACAAATTGATCGAACTGAGCGATGATACCAAGCGCTACCTGCAGTACGGCCCACGCGCCGTGTTCATCGTAGCCGACGAAGGCGAATTGTTCGGTGATATTTATGGCCGCGGTTTTGTGCGCGACAGCGTAAGCGGACAAGTTATGGTAGATGCCAATGGTTTGCCAATGTTGACCGGCGACAAAAGCGTATTCCTCGGTAACGTACAACCTAAATGGACAGGCGGTATGAACAACACAATC
This sequence comes from Saprospiraceae bacterium, assembly GCA_016787465.1. Classification (GTDB taxonomy): domain Bacteria; phylum Bacteroidota; class Bacteroidia; order Chitinophagales; family Saprospiraceae; genus M3007. The sequence continues at coordinate 9,116 of JAEUUR010000464.1, forward strand.
ACTTACGGCGCGTGGGGACTTAGCTTCCTGATCGACGCACGTCAGGGCGGTGTGATCTACTCTGAAACCGAATCCAACCTTCATGCTTCAGGTTTGTCGGTAAACACCACCGATAACCGCGATGGCGGATTGATCGTTGATGGTATCACTGAAAATGGCGAACGCAACACCACCGCAATTTCATCTCAACAATATTGGGAACGCGTTGCCGGCCCGAACAATGCTGCCGAACCATTTGTGTACGATGCATCCAACATCATGCTGCGCGAAGCGATCCTTAGTTACAAATTCCCGAACAAGTTATTCTCAGGTTCGAACGTTAGCAATTTGACACTCAGCCTCGTTGGCCGTAACTTGTTCATCATCAGCAAAGACGCAGATACGCCGGGTTATATCCTGAATTCCTATATCTCTGTTGGCAACGACATTGGTATGGAAAGCGGATCAATCCCACAGGCACGCAGCGTTGGTTTCAACCTCCGTCTTAACTTCTAAAATGCACACCATTTCAACATAATGAAATAGTGTTGGAACTAAAAAAAATCTTTTATATGAAAAACATTCAAAAACAACTTTCCGTCGCAGCTATGCTGTTGTTCGGGTTGCTCGTTGTCGGCGGCTTTTGGAGTTGCACCAAAGACTTCGACGAGATCAATAAAAACCCCAACGGGGTAACGGCCGACAAGGTGGACCCAAGTTTCCAGCTTACCAACGTGATGTTCGGAACAGGCATGGATGCGCATATCCACCAACGTATTCAAAACCTGTATTGCGATATTTTTGCGCAATACTTTGCAAATGAAGGTTTTAGCTCACAACAATACATCCCGGTCGACGGCTGGACGAACGACTATTGGAGTGCCGGATACTACAACGGTTGGGTAGCAAACCTGAACGACGTAGTTCGCAATGAAGGCGCTAAGACCAATAAAAGCAACTCTTACCACATCGCTCGTGTGTACAGGGCGTTGGTTGTGACGCGTGCGGCCGATCTTTTCGGAGATATTCCTTATTTCAAAGCAGCTGACGGCTCCGGGGAAAACCCACCGTACGATAAGGTGGAGGCCATCTACAAAGACTTGTTGAATGAATTGAAGGAAGCTTCTGCCGGTCTGTCAACGGGCAACCTGAATATTCCCGCCAACCAGGATTTGATTTACCACGGCGATGTGACCAAGTGGAAGCGTTTTGCCAACTCCTTGCGCCTCCGTTTGGCGATGCGCCTTTCTGAAGTAGATCCTGCAACGGCAAAAACCCATGCAGAAGAAGCAGTAGCTGCCGATGGCGGCGTGATGCAGGAAGCCGGCGATGCTTGCGTGATTCCTAAATCGCCAAGTTACGGATGGGGCCGCGACAACTCCTACGGCAAATATTACGGCTGGGGCGGTATGACGATGAGCCGTACCATGGAAAACCTGATGGTGGGTTTGGGCGGCATCGATTTCCCGGCCGGCTATACGGTGGATGACGCGGGTATGCAATTGTCGACCAGCATCGAACATCCATCCGACCCACGCGCCAACAAATTCCGTGTAGGCGTTCCTTCAAAAGTTGACCCGCGCGGCCCGCTGATGTTTGAACCTACTACGGCAGCCAACGGCGGCGGCGCAGCCGACGTGATCGATGGCCAAACTGTTTCAACGATCGGTCGCTGGGCAGGTATTCCAGCAGGCTTGCCATCCACAGCAAGCGGCTTGACGCAGTATTCCAATGTCAAATATGCACGTCTTGGCGCACAGTATCGCGATCCGGAATTCGATTATGTGATGATGCCTTACGAAGAAGTTTGCTTCCTGCAGGCGGAAGGCGCATACCGTGGTTGGAACATGGGCGGCACGGCCAAATCATTTTATGAATCAGGTATCAGGGCATCGATGGCCAAATTCGGCCTGACAGGCGCACCTGTTGATAGCTACCTGGCTTCAAACGATGAAAATACCTACGGTACTACGGTGAACTACGACAACAACAGCGGAAAAACGCACCTGGGTAAAAAAGCCGATGGTAAGTTGCAAAAGATCATGACGCAAAAATATATCTCTATGTTTCCCGACGGATCCTGGGAAGCCTGGAACGACCACCGTCGTGTTGGTTTGCCAATTTGGGTAGCTCCTGCGGCTCCCGATGCCGGCTCTGTAACAGCTACCGATGGCAGCCCGGGCAACTTTATCAAAAGGATCGCTTACCCGACTGTTGAATCGATCAACAACGCCGATTTTTATGCAGCAGCAGTGGCAAGTCAAGGCCCCGACAAAGTTTCTACCCGCCTGTGGTGGGATTTGAACGTTTGGTGGGATCAAGACTAAGAATAATTGTCAACGCAAAATGGTTTTGAATATGACCTGTCATACTGAGCGATGTAAATCAATGCTTTAGCCGCAGGCTGTTCTCATTGCCAAACAGCGCGAAGTATACCTAAAACCCTAGTTTAGTGGATTGTATGCCCTGCCCAGATTTGGGTGGGGCATTTTTAATAGTGACCATTCGCGCTTTTAAAGAGTTTTTCCACAAGGAGTTACAAGAGGTGCAGGAGTTTTTTAGATGCTCTTGTAACTCCTTGTGAAAAACAATAACCGATTTTATGGTTTGCATGCTTTAAATCAGAGGTGACTCAAGGTTGATGCGGCTCTCTCAACGGGAACCTTATCCGGATAGCCACTTTTTTAATAGTATCGGTTGCCCCCGACAATTGAACACAGCGGCTTACCTTAGCGCACTTCACCATGTTTTCCATGAAAAACTCTACCATTCGATTCGGCAAATTTTTTGTTTCGCTGCTTGCTTTCTGGGCGGCTTGTACCGCCGATAAATCTTCAAACACCTGGTTCACCGCCCTCAGCGATAAAGAAACCGGCATCGTTTTTAACAACGTCAATGTTGAAAATGAAAACATCAATATCCTCACCTACGAATACCTGTACAATGGCGGCGGCGTAGCCGTGGGCGATGTTAACAACGACGGCCTGCCCGATTTGTACTTTACTTCCAACAACCGGGAAAACAAACTTTTCCTCAACAAAGGAGGGTTTAAATTCGAAGACATAACCGCTACGGCCGGCGTAGGCGCCAAAGGCTGGAAAACGGGCGCTACCATGGCTGATATTAACGCCGACGGCCTGCTGGATATTTATGTGTGCCGCTCGGCCGACGGAAACCCCGACAACCGCCGGAACCTGCTTTTTGTCAACAACGGCGGCTCAACACCCACCTTCACCGAAAAAGCCGCCGAATACGGCATCGACGACGACAGCTACACCACTCAAGCTGTGTTTTTTGACCTCGACAAAGACGGCGACCTGGATTTATTTACACTCAATCATTCACTGATTTCCATTTCTAATAAAGTGGGTATCGATCCAGTAGCACGCACCGCCCGACAGTCCTATCTTTCAAACCGTTTGTTCCGAAACGACAGCGGAAAATTCACCGATATCAGCGACGAAGCCGGTGTGTCGGGGGGCATATCCAACTATGGACTCAGCGTGATGGCTGTGGATTTCAACAACGACGGCTGGACGGACATTTACGTCACCAACGATTACGCAGAACACGATCACCTTTATATCAACAACCAGGGCAAAACCTTTACGGATGTCATCGGAACGGCAACCGGCCATGTTCCTCACTTTTCCATGGGCTCCGATGCTGCCGATATCAACCGCGACGGGCTGGTCGATTTTTTTGCCGGCGATATGCTTCCCGAAGATAACAAACGCCAAAAACTGCTTTACGGCCCCCATCAATACGACCAATTCCAGATTATGTTGCGCAACCAGTTGCACTACCAATACATGCGCAA
>JAEUUR010000567.1 GCA_016787465.1 Saprospiraceae bacterium
ATTGGCTTTAGTTTATGACAAACCTCTACCGTTCCGGCGTGGAATGCAAGTACCTCATCAAGCTTCTTGTAACATTCCGGCGCCTCGTCGGCGCCGCCCCCGCGCAGAGCAATGCCTGACTTTTTGATGCCCTTTTTGACGCTCGGCCAATCAACCAATCCTTTGCTCAGGTATTCGGCTTTCCCTTTTTTCCACCGTTTTTTGCCTGCGGCTTGGGTGCGGCTCATTATCCTGCCCGCGCCATGAACAGTTGAATATAAGCCTTGTTTGCTGGTTGCAGAATCAACACCACGCACGACCACGGACGTGTCGGCCATGTTTGCCCCAATAAAGCCGTATTGGCCAGGAAAGGCCGGCGTAGCACCTTTTCGGACGACGTAGAACTTTTCGCCAAAATGGGTTTCCTCCCACAAAAAGTTATGGTGGTTATGGACTTCAAATACCGGTTGAGCTTTTAAAATTTCAAGCACTTTTGCCACAACAACATCGCGGCCGGCATAGGCGTATGCTCCGGCAAGGCGCATGGCCGTCAAGTAATCCTGCCCAAGTTGGCTATCGGAGTCAAAAAGAATGGGTGGCGCATCCATACCACCTTCCGGCACATGATCCTCAAACGTTTTTCCTTTGGAAAGTGCAATAAAACCGGTGGTGGTTTTATGCCCGAAGCCCCTGGAGCCGAAGTGTACGCCAATCCAGAGAAATCCTTCCTCATCTTCAAATAGATCGACAAAGTGATTGCCCGAACCAACAGTACCCAATTGGCTCATCGCCATTGGCAGCAATTTTCTTTGCGGGGTAAATTCCGCTTTAGCCAGTTGGTCGAATACGGGGTGGTCAATTGGCTTTGGGTTGGGCCTTCCAACGCCAAATCCAATTTGTTTGAATACCTCATCCATGATTTTATCGGTATCGATATCTGCTGCAAGTATGTTGGTCTGACAAGCTTTGTTGCCGCAAGCGATGTCAAAACCCACCCCCGACAGGCTGATCTTGTTCCTGTATGCCACCACTCCGCCGATCGGATGGCCGTATCCATAATGAGCATCGGCAGTTAGCGTAGCTAAATCTTCAGGGGTGGATGCGCAGCGCTTTATTTGGTCGATGGTTTTTTCATCGATGATAGGCTCTCCAAAAATGTGTAATTTCATGACAAAAGGAAGTTCATACAGAAAACCGCTTTTAAAAATAGTTTGAAATCACCGCTTTCTGCTTAGCAGGGGAGTAAACGTCATTCAGTTGCGCGAAGTTCCTGAATTCTTTTTTAAAAAATAATTTGGTAGAATGAATAATGTTGTTGTACCTTTGCAGCCGCTAAATCGCGGAGTGGAGCAGATGGTAGCTCGTCGGGCTCATAACCCGAAGGTCGTAGGTTCAAGTCCTGCCTCCGCCACTAAACAAAGCCCTTGACTGGAAAACGGTCGAGGGCTTTTTCATTACTCCGAGTATGTCTGATATGAAATGGCTTTCCATACATTTTTACCCCAGTGAAACGCATGATGTGTTTCTTGCCCGAGCCGTTAAACCCTTTTTGGAACAATACATCTGGCCTGAAAAAAGTACCCGTGCATTTTTTATCAGATATCAGGATGAAAAAGGGCCACACATACGCCTTCGCATGCGCGGGGAAGTCGAATGGCTGGACGATATGTTATTGCCTGCTTTCGAGGGTTGGATGCGTGACCGTGGCACATGGGAACTCGTAACATATCAACCCGAACCATCCCGCTTTGGTGGGGAAGAACCATTGGCATGGGCGGAGGAGCACTTTCATGTATCAACCAGGGTAGTGCTCGATCGGATTGCAAAGGATCAGTTTACATATGGCGATGCGATGTTCGATGCTTTGCGATTGTTGACAGCCATGTCGGCCGCTGCTGGGTTTTCACGGGAAAAAGCGCGGTGGTATTTCGGCGCTTTATTCAATATGTGGTTGCCTTCGTTTTTTGGAGTGGAAGAGCCAGCTGATAAAGAGGCTATTCAAGCGTCGTTTCAGCAGAATCTGGCTGCTCAGCAGCACATGATTACCCAAGTGCTTGATCGTTTTTGGAATGATATCGAAAAAGGTAAATTCGATGCCAAACAACCGGAATGGTTGCGCTGGTATAAGGGTAATGAATTGATTATGAAAGGTTTGGGCGATAAATTGGAAATCGCATTGCCAAGTCTGATACACCTCACCAACAATCGAATCGGAATTAACAATCAGGATGAGGTGTATCTGAACTATATTTTGTCGACCACGTTATAACTATTCAAAACGTCGTTTGTAAAACCAGGTATTATCGTTGAGCGTGAACCCGAGTGTAAATTTGAAATACGTTTCTTCAATTGGTGAATCCGTGCCGATTTTTCCAATTTCTAAAGCGGCATTAATAAAGGAAGTTTGCTGACGTGGTAAAATCAGCGGCAAACCCATGCCGAGGGTCAGGCCAATGTCATCGAAGTTCGAGTTATTGACGGTCCTGGGGTCTTGCCGGTAATATCCGCCAACACGATAACGGATTCTCTTTCCAAACCGGTTGTATGAAATGTAATCGGGTGTGTATTCAATTCCACCTGAAATAGAAATGGTATTGCGGAATGTTTCAGGACGCACCTCATTTTGGTACCCCGACCAGGATTCAATGCCAA
>JAEUUR010000591.1 GCA_016787465.1 Saprospiraceae bacterium
AGGATATTTAAGAAAAAAGGAGATTTAACCGTTGTCCGATAATATGAAAGAAGAACAAGACCAGCCTTTTCAACTTAAAAACATTTACAACCAAGCATTGCTCAATTCCTTTGCCGAGGTATTGAAAAAAGTGTGGTCTCCATTCCCGGTGTCCAAATTCATGCACACAGTGTTTGATGAATCATGGCCTTCTTTGGAACTTAAACAACGAACCCGTCATATCAGCAAAGCCATGCGCGCACATTTACCTGGCCCCTATGCGGAAGCATTGGTCACGGTAGAAAAAGCGGCGTTGCACCTGATCGCTCAAGCTGGCAATGATCAAATGGTGTTTGAATACGGGTTCATGGCGGATTTTGTGGAACATTTCGGCGTCGATGATCCCGATATTTCTATACCCGCCCTAGAAACGATTACCCGATTTACAAGCGCTGAATTTGCGGTCAGGCCGTATTTAATCCGCTATCCGGAACGCATGTATGCACAGATGCAGGACTGGGCTACCCACGAAAGTTATGCCGTAAGACGCCTGGCCAGCGAAGGGTTCCGTTCCAGATTACCCTGGGGCATGGGCGTGCCGGCATTGAAACGCGATCCGTCTCCGATTCTTGTGGTGATGGAGATGTTAAAAACCGACCCGGTTGAAACCGTTCGCCGTTCGGTGGCCAATAGTTTAAACGATATTTCAAAAGACTTTCCGGAATTGGCGCTTGAACTGTCTAAAAAATGGCAGGGCAAAAATGCAGAAACTGATTGGGTAGTGCGTCATGGGTGCCGTACTTTATTGAAAAAAGGCAACCCGGTGGCCCTTCAATTATTTGGTTTTCACCAGGAATCTGTTTCAGCCATCGTCAATGACTTGGTAGCAGACCACAAGGTAAAAATCGGCGAACGATTGGAGTTTTCATTCAATCTGCAAAACACAGGCGACAGACCCTCAAAATTCAGGGTGGAATATCAAATCGAGTACCTGACATCCACGGGAAAAGTGTCAACTAAAGTGTTTAGAATCAAAGAGTTTCAATTAGACGCGGGTCAGGTTGAGTCCTTCAAAAAATACCAGCGTTTCCAGGACTTCACAACCAGAAAACATTATCCCGGCAAGCACCGGATCTCGATCCTTGTGAATGGACTTGCTTACGCGACAAGAGATTTTGAGGTAATTACCGGATCAAAATGACCTCGCCGGTCAAATGCCCTGTTTTTCCATCAATCAACTCATAATCGAACATATACAGGTACACATCGGAAGCCGCGGGCAGTCCGTTGATGGCGCCATCCCAGCCATCGCCAAAATCGAAGGATTCGTAAATTCGTTCACCCCAGCGCGAAAACACACGCAACTGGTACTCGGTGAAAATGGCAGGTTCACCAACCGGTTTGAACACGTCATTTTTTTGGTCGCCGTTTGGAGTAAATGCATTGGGCATATCCACACTCGGCTCCGGCAACACAAATACACGCAAATGCACCGTGTCGAAACAGTTGTTGTTATTCAGGCCGGAAATTACAAAGAGGGTAGTGGTGTCGGCTGTAAAAAGTGGATTAGGGCAATCCGTACAAGAAAGCGCGCTGTTTATCTCCCAGCTGTAAAAATCGGCTCCTGAAA
>JAEUUR010000601.1 GCA_016787465.1 Saprospiraceae bacterium
ACTTCAAAATCCCAGTTGAAAGCATTAAAAACTAAAACGATACTGGTTAGACCTATGGGACACGAAAGCATCGCTGCTACCCCGGCCAATTTAGAAAAAGCACGTTGCATCTTCATGTAGAGTGTTTTTATTTTGGGTCAAAGGTTTGGCTAAAGGATTAACTATACTTGGAAATTTGCGCCAAAAAAATGTCCCATTTTTCCAATAAAAATCTGAACCCTTTCTCCTAATTTTGTTGGATATGCAAAGCTATTTTTTCCGACCTTCAATTTTTTTGGAGCCTTATATTGACTATTATTTTGTCATTGAAGATTCTTCAAATGATCACAATATCGAATCACAAGGCGTAACAGTTTTCCCTACCCCACAAGGGCAGATGGTATTTTCCTATGGCGACCGTTCTTTCGAAAAATGGTCGGGTGGGAATCTTTTTCATTCACCAGATTTCGCAATTGGAGGTTATGCAAACAAGTCAGTAGAATATTTTACCTCTGGGAAAGTAGGCGCTATCATGGTCGGTTTCAAACCCTGGGGTATACAGGCTTTTCTGGATTTTGAACTAAAACATATTTCCAATAGCAATTCGGACATGATACTACATTTTGGTAATGAAGTTTTGTTCGTAGAAGAAATGCTTCTCGAGGCCGGAGATATGGCGGAACGAATCCGGATTGTTGAAGCTTTTCTGGCAGGCAAATTGCGCCGCCCGGTCATTGACCAATCAATGGTATTTGCAGTGGGGCTTATCGCTCATTCCAAAGGAACCATGACTGTGGAGCAAATAGCAAAAGCCTGTTTTATGGGCCGTCGCAATTTCCTAAGACGCTTCGAAGCAAGTATTGGAATCAACCCTAAAATGTTCTCACGCATAGTTCGTTTTCAGCAAGTTTTTACCGCAATGGACGCTCAACAAGGAAAAGCAGATTGGAGCAAAATAGCATTTGAAACCGGCTATTTCGATCAGGCACATTTCATTACCGAATTCAAAGAATTTGCGGGAGTGACTCCTTCAATGTTTCAACAAAACGCTCATCCAACCGATATTGGCCGTTGCTTCGGTTCCAATATGCAAAATGACACGCTGTTTTCTAAAATTTATCTGTAAGAGCTTGTCTAAGCCTTTTCATTAAAAACAGGAGGAATTAATTCCAGGCTCATTCTATTTTCAAACCGATAGTTAGTATTATCGCCGACGGCGTATTTTTGCCCTGTAATTCATTTTCTCAAACACAAATTTATCACCCATTTTGCATCCCGTAATGGGTTAAAATACTCCATGCCGAGTAACAATTAAGCTAATGAAACACTTCTTGCCTGTTCTATTGCTGCTCACGCTGCAGCAAAGTGTCTTGACTGCCCAATCCTGCGCCTGCTCCGAAGAACTGAATTTCGTTGTCCGGTATTACGAACAAAACCTGCCTGGATTCCGAGACAACGTGAACCGCCAAACCAAAGATACCTATGAAAAAATGAAGGCGGATTTGCGGGAGTTGGTAAAAACCGCTGCCGAACCCACCGAATGTTTTAAACTGCTGACCTATTACGTCGAGTTTTTTAAAGACAATCACTCCCATATCAGCATGGAGAGCCCGAATATCAACGACCAGGATCCGGTGATATTAAAGGAATTTAAAAATTCAACCACCTTCAAAAACCGCGAACGGATCCAGGTAAATCCTGCCGATTGGCAAAACAAACCGCTCGATCAAGTGGAAGGAATTTATCAAACCAAAGATTCCGTTTACACCATCGCAATCATACCTGATAAAAAAGGCTTGCGGGAATATGTAGGCATCATTTTGGAATCCCGGACGCCCATGTGGGAACGCGGGCAGGTGAAAATGGAACTGCGTCGCAAGGCCGGCATGGAAAATGTATTTGAAGCGTTTATTTACCTCCGAAACCACGCCCTTTCCTTCAATCACGCCATGACTTTAAAAGACGGACGCCTGGGCGATAACTGGTTCAAAACCAGTCTGCGTGTCCGCCATGATTTTGACCTGAACCCGTCCACCCAGTTGGAATTCAGGGAACTGGATGCCCAAACCAATTACCTGAGGGTTCCTACTTTTTCCGGGCACAGTTCTGCCATGCTGGATACTTTTTATCGAAACCACGATGCGCAGGTGCGCTCTAAACCTTACCTGATCATCGATGTGCGCAACAACGGCGGCGGCAACGACCACAACGCCGTTCCTTTGTGGAGGTACATCTATACCGGCCCGTTTAAAAGCGACGTAGTGGATGTGTACGCCACCAAAGATAACATCAAAGTGCTGGAGAGCTGGTACGGCTTCATGAGCAAAGACACCGTGAATTTTAAACCGGGATCGCTTCAGGAAATGCGTGAAGAAATTGACCGGATGAAAAAGCTTCCCGAACAAACCTTCATGCGCCGCAGCGATGGCGGCACTGTAAGGCTCGACAGTGTGCTGAAATACCCGACCAAAGTGGCCATCATCGTCAACAACAAATGTGCAAGCTCCTGCGAATCGCTCTTGTTCTGGGCCAAGGAAAGTAAAAAGACCATCCTTGTCGGCGAAAACTCGGGCGGATATGTGGGTTACGGTGAAATCGGCGGCGTGGATACACCCTGTTTCAAATTTGAACTGGGTTGTACCATGACCCGTTATCGCAAGCAACGCAAGTTCGAAGTGGTGGGCATCCCACCTGATTACCGACTGGACAACCACTCCGACTGGATCAAACAAACCCTGGCCTTGCTGAAAAAATGAACGCGGATTTAGGGGATTTTTGGATTTCGCGGATGGGATTTTGATGGATTTTAATTGATTCAAGCGAGCTTTTAGTTTAAATACTCGATCAAAGAATTTTGCGAATTCTGCGAAACAATCTGCGAATTCTGCGGGAAACAACCCTGCAAAACCGATGTGTTACTTGATTTTTCTGCCTCGCAGAGGCCCAACGTGTAAGCCGTATGAACTTCATCAATCACCCAACGTTCCTGCTTAGGCTGGCTTTATCCATGATCATGGCTATGCACTGCATTCCAACCATGCTCGACGGCAGCATCAATGGTTTTGGTACCGAGTACCTCGACAAGGTAGGCTTTGCCCCTTTCGGTTTGTTTCTCGCCTGGGCCGTTAAACTGACACATCTGATCGCCATTCCGCTGCTGTTGTTCAATCGCTACGTCATGCCGGTGGCCATTGCCAATATTTTGATTTTGATCGTCGGCATTTTTATGGTTCACCTGGAAAATGGCTGGTACGTCGTGGGCGGTGGCAGAAATGGTATCGAATTTAACTTCCTGCTGATTTTTTCCTTTCTCACACTCATGTTTCCCCATGGGTTGAAACGGGGAAATCCGCTAAAATGACCTAGGTGGTGCCTTCACCAAAACGCCTGCTCATCAATCAAACCAATCAAGCTATGAACCAGCAAATCGAATCCTACCACCAAACCCAAACAGCTAACGACCGCGCCATTTGCGACTTGCTTTATGCAGAAATCTGTTTTCACTTGCCAGGGTCAGAGCATAAACTTTGGCATGGCCACCCGGTTTGGTTTCTCGAAGGCAACCCGATTGTTGGCTACAGCAAACAAAAAAACGGCGTTCGGCTCATGTTCTGGAGCGGCGCTGATTTTGAAGAAGAGCAGTTGAAACCCGGTACCGGCAAATTCAAAGACGCCTCAGTTTTTTACAACGCCATCGACGAGGTTGACTTAAACGACTTGCAACGCTGGCTCTCCAAAGCCGTTGACATTCAATGGGATTATAAAAATTTGGTGAGGAGAAAAGGGGTGCTTGAACTAGTTATCCAAAAATAACCGCAACTTGTTGGTTAGTCGAAGTATTTAAACCAGGTTCGGATATAAAAGAATATGACTTTCCGCATGTTGTACCCCTGCACTGTCCTCAAACCACAAAAAATTGCCGGTGATTACAGCTTCGTCCCGTAGGGACGAAATGCTTTACCATGTTGTTCGAATGGGGTATCGTATCCAGGTAGTCACTTCAAACAAAATGACCATAAATCTTCGGCATGTCAGAGTTTGGGTAATTTGAGTTTTGCGCCAAATGTTACCCAAATATCGAGGTCGTCTAAATAGTTTAATTGACCATTCAGCGTGAAGTTATGGCTTTGGAAAAACTTTTCTTTTAAAGGCTCCGTCCATTGAAAATCAAACCATTCCTTAATCCACGCCGTTCCATCCGTATCATTTCGAAAGGCCAGGTAAATAGTCGTTTGATTAGACATAAAAAGTGGCGTAAAATAGAAATACGAAAAATCGTACAATCCATCTACCAAGGGGTGATCCTCCGTGTTTTTAACATACCTGAAAATCATCAAATCCCTGATATCGGTGGAAAGTGAACTACCTCGCGCCCTGCTGACTGATGTATTTTTCACCTGTCGCATCGTAGTATGTGCACAAGGTTCGTTTACTCGTCTGACAATGCCTAATTTTTCCTGATCGCAGAGATGACAGGGCAAGATGTAGGTAGTTTCCCTGTTTCTATCACCATCTACAAATCGTTCAAGCGGGTTAATCAAGATGGGCAGGTTAAATGCTATTTCATGAAATGGATTTAATACGTCATCTTCCAGGATCACTGCGTCAAATTCATCGAGTTCCAATTGCCCGTCGGTTACCCGGGGATTTACTTTTTGAAACCTTGCAGGTAATGTAAGCACACTTAGCGTAAAAGCGCATTCTTCATTGACTGGCGCATTTATGCCTTCTTCTTTGAAATAAAAAAAATAACCAGGCCCTATTGTGTTTTCATCTGTACCCAGTTTGCATACGCCTATGTAATCGGGTAAGTCGAAATTGGGAATTTCACCTGTTGTGCCGCTTTTGACGGGTTCAAACTTTACGTAGTTTCCAGGTTTCCAATGTTTATTTCCAATGTTTATCATGGCTAGAACATTTTGGGTATGAAAATATTTGAGGATGTGCAATGAATCTATGTTGCCTCGCGATGTATTTACTGTCTAAATTAGATTCGTTTTCGCCGGCCTGAAGGCCGCCTTACCGACGGGCTGAAGCCCATGCTACCTGTTATTTTAGTTCCGAGAGTATCGCGCCGGCAAAATCTTTGTAGGAACTTTCGCTGTTTTTGATTGCTTCCAACATGCTTTTAGCTTCTTCTTTTTTCCCGATGGCTGCGTAGCTCAACGCCAGGTGGTATTTCCCAACATCCGAATCGCTGCCGCCGGGCATGGCAAGCACCTTTTCGTAAAGCGGAACAGCTTCTGCCGGATAACCCGCCATAAACCAGGCCTCGGCGAGGAAAAATATGTTCCGGTTGTCGCCCTTGGTTTGAAGTTCTTTGTTCCATGCTTCCGCAGCCTCCCGGTAGCGACCTTCCGTATAAGCGCGTTTGATGGCAGCTTCTTCGGGTTTATCCACATTGGTGCCGAGCGTTCCGCTTCGGATTCGCTCTGCCCTGAAATAACGTTGTGCAATGGGATAGACGGCTTCGTCGCGTGATTCGTTGGGCTGATACCCGGTTTCACGGCGGAGCCACCAAAACAATACAGCGGCGAGCAATAACAATCCGCCTCCAATTAATTTCCAGGGTAATGAACGTTTTGTGGACATAGTTTTTTGTAATTTTTTTCTGATCTGTTCGCGAATAGCCAGGTCTTCAGGCGAAGGGCCGAGTGCCCGGGCAATTCTGCGCCACTGCCCGGCGGCTTTATTGAAGTCGGGGTCATCGCGCAGGCGTTGCTCCAATTTCCCGGCTGCTTCGGCCGACAACTTGCCGTGCCAGTAATCTTCCAGTAATTCTATTTCCTGATCGCTGAGTTTCATGTTCTTTCGGTTGCGGGATGATTAAATGTCAGGTAACCGGCTGGGGTCGATTTGAGCGGGTTTGGGGGGCGAATCAGGGTTGTCTGAGGGCATTTGGTTATCGATTTGATCCCAATCCACAGGGAATTGTTCACGAAATGTTTTTCTGCACCGGGCAATCAGGTTGCGCACGACATCACCGCTGTTATAGCCCATCAGTGTTGCCACCCCGTCGTAGTCCAGTTGGTAGTAATACCGCAAAATCAGCATGGTCCGGCAGGGCTCGGCCGTTTTTTCCAGTCGCGCGCGCACCCACGAACGCAAGGGGCCAAGATCGGGCAAGTCGGCTGCTGCTGCTTCGGGGAGCGACTCCACCGTTTTCGTTTTTTTCCGGAATTCCACACTCCACACATTGCGCAGGATGGTGTTGACCAGGGTATTCAGCCGACAGGTCAGCACGGCTTTCCGGATACAAAACATTTCATACACCCGAATCAAGGCTTCCTGCCACAACTCATCGGCTTCTGCAGGTGTGCATTTGCGTTCTTTCCCACTGCTCCAGTCTTTGAGATGCGTAAAAATGAATTTTAAACTTTCCGGTTTGTGCGAGCGCTCCAATTGCGCCAACCCCGCCGCATTGCAGGCCTGAAGATCGGCAATGATGTTTTCGTCGTTAACCGGGTTCATATAATTAGTATCTGGAATGGCCTTTTGCAACCTGTGGGGCAAAAATATCCTTTTAAATTTTATTCTGAGATTAAAGTGATTGTAATGATTTGAGTGATGGAAAAATCTTGATTTCCAAGAAATGATTAAGCGATCAAGATTTTCACAAGCAATTTTCGTCGACTATAAGTAATGATGAAATAACAAATTCAAAAAAAATTTCGAGATCTGGTTGCAATCCCTGCCCGCCGCTATTAACCCCTCGTAATCGCGTCTTTTTCACCTTCACTCCTTTAGAAATCCCCGATACCAACCACCGACCAGATGCCTGGCGCCGGACCGGCCATCCCATGCCTTGCAGCGGAAGGAATTGCTTTCACTTTTTTAAACACCATTCCAACCATGTTCAAATTACTTGTGCTTATCAGCCTTTTTCAACTTCAGGTCAACCATTTTCAGGGAACAGAAACCACTCAGATCGCCCTTTCATGCCCGGCCGTCAGCAACCTTCAAAAAACCGGTCAAACATCCGACTCCTTCACTTTTTCGTGGTCGGTTGCAAGCCCCGGTGTGCAGTACAAAGTGTGGTATGTCAGGGCGGAAGACGGCGCGTTCAGCGGTTATTTTTACACTAACAACCCGGCTTATTGTTTTTCCGGGTTGAGCGCCGGCCATTACACATTCTATTTTCAAGTATTGTGCGGCTCCGAATCAAGCGAATACATTGGTATAGAAGATTGTATTCCGGCGTAGCAGTTTAAAGTTCGTCGATTTTGGATTCCAGCCATTTTTTGGATACAACAAGCGGATATGCGGCGAGTTTGGCTTTCAATTCTGTTTTTTTCAACTCGTTCACTTTTCCAAAATCCAGTTTGGTGGCAATCAGCTTTCGGGTGAAGCGTATCAGGTTGAGTTCGGCTGATTTTCTGTCATCCGCAAAAGGTTTGACATTGACATACCGCTCATATGCTTTCAGGTGTGCATTCAGAAAATCGAGCCCGTCGCTGTAGTTGAGAAACCTGTCGACAGCGATTTTCAACAGCAGATTTCTTCCCAGCAAGTCGAAGGGCGCCGTGGAAAATGGTACTGTATTAAGTGTCGTTTGCGCTTCATCCAGTTTTTTTTGATGAAAAAGCAGGCCGGCTTTGGCTAAAAAAACGGCTGCAGGTTGCTTTTCTGCTTCCAGGTAAATTGCATACTTGTCGATAAAGGAAAACGCCCAGTTGTAATCATGGCAAAGGCCGGCCAGGTTTGAGATGTTGACGAATGTGACCACCGTCATGCGGTTGTGTTCGAACAAAGCCTCTGAACCAAGCGCAAGTTTATACAGATCAAGAAGTTCTTTTTCTACCGGCACATCACGCGCGACGAGGGAAATGCCGCCATTGATCAAATGTCGAACCAGAATGACCTGTTCCTGTGCCGGAAGTTGGCTAAAATGTTGGGTGAACAAATTTTTAAGCGCCTGAAACCCCTCGGCGGTCATGCCATCTCGATACAACTCAATAGTTGTTCGATAGAGGGTAATAAGCGGAGCGTTTTCAGCAATTTTTTCATGGCGACTCCACTCCAGTACGTGATCGAGCAAGGGAGTTTCGAAACGGGCATTCAAAATCCGTTCTCTGACTTTCATTTCTGCCGACAAGCGCATTTTGGCAAGCGCATAGTACATATCGAGATAATCAGCGGCCTGTTGAAGATGCGAAGCATAATTACCAAATTTTGGCGTATCAGGGTTGAAATATAATTGTTTATGAGTTTGGCAAATAGTGAGATAATCGTTTTGAGTTTTGATGGCGGTGCTTTCCAGTTGTTGAATAAATTGTTGGGATTCTGACCTGAAATAGGCGCCAAGGTTACGGTCGCCAAGCGAAAATGTCAATAATTTCAGGTAGGTTGTAGGATCGTGTTCAAACACCCGTTGCGCCACCAGAAAATGTTCCAATTGCCGGCTCAAACCCGACACCATGTTATAGTACTTGGTTTCAGAAAAATCTGCATCGCCCACACATTGTTTGAAAGCCTCTTTTATCTGGTTTTTAGGCAATGAAAACCCGGGGAAATGTTTGACCAAAAACCTGAAAAACTGCAAATACTTGCTGCTGTTTTTGAAATAAGGCGATTGAAGGAACCATTCAAAAACTTTATATTCATCGGGCTGAAGAGAACGGAGAAGTATGAGTAATTTCACAGCGTATAAGTATTTGTTGAGCAGACCATTCAGAGCGTTGGTTGGGGCTTTTCCATCCTTTTGGTTTGACCAACCATAAACAGAGAATTCAACAACAAAAATTCATCGTTTTTAATTGAATACCAAACAATTAAGAATTAAATTTTAACAAAAACTACAATTTACAAACAGAGAATTTTGAAAATTTGTAAAAAAACATCATATGAAAGTACTCGTAATCTTGCAATGAAAATCAACTTAGACAAGCTCGTAAAGCAACAGTGCTTTTTGATAACCATTGAAAACGATTTCGGGAGCGTTCATCACCCAACGTTTTAAACAGCTAAATGCAACCAACCATGAAAAAGGGTTTTTCTTTAGTTTGCCTCCTGCTCCTTTTACCACTTGCCTCATTTGCCCTCAAAACAAGCGTCAAAAATGCCAACGACCCCACCCAAAACGATCGGGCGCATTTCGGCGAAGTAATCGCCTTCCGCATCGACTTTGATTCCGAGGCCATAGCCCCCGGGCCGTACAAATTGCTCGTTAATGACCAGACGAGCGCTATGCAACCATTCTCGATCGACACGATCAACTCAAAAGTGCTGGTGTTGTATTTTTTGCTTGAAGCGTCGAAAATGCCCAAAAACGTGGCGCTGAAGGAAGGAAAGAACACCGTGAAACTGGATGTGAGCGGTGTAGCGCCTAACATTACCAAGGTTGAAAAGGCCAATTTCACGCTGTTGCTGAGTGAACAAGCGTTGAAACATCGAACAAGTGTATGGCGGATAGTCACCCCTTTGGAACTAACGCTCGACGAACCTTTTACCGCGCAATTGCCGGAAAAAAAAGACGTCAGGTTGTACTGTCAAGGCATTTTGATCGACAGTGCCCGGTGTATTGGCATTCAACAAACCTCTGATACGGCTATGTTGTCGTTTGAGGTAAATACTGCCGAGTTTGCCAAATTATTTTATGTCAACAATACCTCCAGGCCATTGGAGTTTGGCGTTGGAACTGCAGAAAAAGAACTGTTCTCTCTGAGGAAAAACGTATTGGTGGACTTTATGCGAGCCGATGGAAAAATGTTTTTCTGGCTACTGTTCATCCTGATCGGTGCTGGAATGATTTGGCTGATCACCAAAACCGATATCATCAAAGACACCGCCCCCGATGGCGTTACCAAAACCTACAGCCTGGCGCGTACGCAATTTGCACTCTGGACCTTTTTGGTGCTCAACGCTTTGATTTACATCTTTTTCACCACCAAAGCCTTGAGCAAATTACCGCCCGAAACCTTTATCCTGCTCGGCATGAGCGCCGCTGTCACCTTAGGAGGAAGGCTTGTGGAAAACGACAAGGAAAGCAAGCCAACCCGGAAAAATTGTAAGAGCAAAGGCGGCAAATTTTTGCAGTTTTTAACCGATTTGATCTCCGATAACGGCGTGCCGAATA
>JAEUUR010000612.1 GCA_016787465.1 Saprospiraceae bacterium
ATGAAACAGGCTAAATCGCTGAACAACAGAATGCTGGTTTCGGAAGTGATTTATCAGGCAGAAATCCCGTTTCAGCCTGTTATCCACCACATTTACCATCTTTACAGCAGAAAAACGGATGGAACCCATGTACTGAGCATGGTATCGCCTCAGGAATGGGGACGAAAAAACCCTTACGACTTTTTGGCCAGCGTTCGTTTACTGGGCGATCATACCTGGGAAATCATGGATGGTGGTGTTTAGACTTTTTAACAAATTGAAAATCAACGATATACAATGAAACATTTGCTGCTTATTTTTTTATCAGCCTTTGCCGCTCAGGTTGCTTTCGCACAAATTACTGATCCCAAGGCTACCGAGGTATGGGATCCGGCGCCCAAAGTAATTGAACCGGCCAATGGAAGCGCAGCGCCTTCGGATGCGATCATTTTGTTTAATGGGAAAAATCTTTCCGAATGGGTATCACACAAAAACAACACCATCGATGCACCCTGGACGGTCAATGCAGATGGCAGCATGACCGTGAAACCCGGCACCGGTGATATCGAAACCAAAAAATCATTCGGCGATTGCCAGTTACATCTGGAGTTTAAAGCGCCTGAAGAGGTAAAAGGCGAAGGCCAGGGACGAGGTAATAGCGGTGTTTTTTTGCAAAACCGATATGAAGTTCAAGTTTTGGATTGTTTCAGGAACAAAACCTATTCTAATGGCCAAACCGGTTCTATTTACAAACAAAGTATGCCGCTGGTGAATGCTTGTCTGGCGCCAGGTCAATGGCAAACCTATGATATTTTGTACACCGCACCCCGTTTCAACCGGGATGGCATTTTGACAGCGCCGGGCAGAATAACAGTGCTCCACAACGGTATCGTTATACAATTGAACACTGAAATTAAAGGCACAACCGAGTACATCGGGCTACCCAAAGTTTCAGCCCACGACAAAGCGCCCATACGGCTGCAAGACCATGGCGATCTGGTCAGCTACCGAAACATCTGGATCCGGGAACTCTAATTTTCTTGCTCCAAATAAAGCGCCATGGCAGATCAATTTCCGTTTTATAAACAACTCGATTCCGCGGATTGCGGAGCGACTTGTCTGCGCATGGTGGCTAAATTCTATGGTCGTCACTACTCGCTGGAATATTTAAGGCAACTTTCCTACCTCGATAAGGAAGGCGTTTCGCTCATGGGCATTTCTGATGCTGCTGAAAAAGTGGGATTCCGCACATTAGGCGTTAAAGTAGGTTTTAAACGGCTGAGTGAAGATATTCCACTGCCTTGTGTAGCGCACTGGCAACAAGATCACTTTGTGGTGGTGTACAAGGTAAAAAACGGAAAAGTATTTGTCGCTGACCCTAAGATTGGAAAAGTCCAGTTGGATGAACAGGATTTTTTGAACAGCTGGATCAGCGATGTGGTCAATACCGAACCACAAGGCATTTTGCTGCTTTTTGAAACAACGCCTGATTTTTACCAGCGCGATGGTGAAAAAAACAGTCCGCCAACCGGGTTTGATTTTCTGTGGCCTTACCTGCGACAACATAAACGGCTCATTGTACAGCTGTCACTTGGCTTGTTGCTGGGCAGCGTGATTCAACTTGCCTTTCCGTTTTTGATGCAAGCCTTGGTCGACAAAGGCGTTCAACTGGACGATCTGAATTTCGTTTACCTCATACTGGCTGCCCAGGGAATGTTGTTCCTCAGCCAGGTAGCCGTCGAGTTTATCAGGGGTTGGATATTGTTGCACATCGGAACCCGGGTAAATATCAATTTGGTATCTGACTTTTTGATCAAGTTGATGCGTTTACCCATGTCGTTTTTCGATACAAAAATGACGGGCGACCTCTTGCAAAGGATTTACGACAATGAACGGGTAGAACGTTTTTTAACTTCTTCCTCACTGACCACGCTGTTCTCTGTGGTCAATCTGCTCGTATTCGGTTTTGTGTTATTGTTTTATAATCCACTGATTTTTGTGGTGTTTTTCAGTGGCGCGGCTGCTTATTTCGGCTGGATCGGCTTTTTCCTTCAACGACGAAGGCAGTTGGACAACCGCCGTTTTGAGCAAATGGCAGAGAATCAAAATGCCTTGATTCAAATGGTTAACGGCATGCAGGAAATTAAACTGCACAATGCTCAAAAAAACAAACGGTGGGCATGGGAACGCATACAGGCCAAATTGTTTCGGGTGAACGTGCAATATCTTGCAACCGATCAGTTTCAACGCGCCGGTGCTGCGTTTATCAACGAAGGCAAGAACATCGTCATTTCTGTGCTGGCTGCCAAAGCCGTGATTGATGGTCAAATGAGCCTGGGTATGATGCTGGCGGTTCAATATATCATCGGCCACATGAATTCGCCGCTGGAATCGTTGGTTCAATTTATTTTACATGCGCAGGAGGCAAAAATCAGTCTGGAACGCATGAGTGAAATACATTCCCGCAGAGATGAAGAGGCTGAAGAAGATTTGAAAGTAAATGTATTACCCTCCAATGGCGACCTAAGTTTCCAAAGTGTTTCATTCAGGTATGGCGGCCCACACGATCCCTGGGTATTGAAAAATATTAATGTTCATATTCCCGAAGGGAAAGTGACTGCCATTGTCGGCCCTTCCGGCAGCGGCAAAACTACCTTATTGAAGTTGCTGCTGAATTTCTACCCGCCGTCTGAGGGGTTTGTACGAATCGGCGATATCAGCATGCCTAACCTCAATCCCAAACTTTGGCGCAGTTACTGTGGCGTGGTCATGCAGGATGGTTATATTTTTTCCGACACCATCGCACGGAACATTGCGCTTGGTGAAGACAATATCGATCGCAGAAGATTGCTTTATGCAGCCAAAATGGCCAATATTCAGGCATTTATTGAATCACTCCCCACCGGCTATAATACCAAAATCGGCAATGAAGGCGCCGGATTGAGTCAGGGCCAAAGACAACGCCTGCTCATTGCCAGAGCGATATACAAAGACCCCCAGTACATTTTCTTCGACGAAGCAACGAATGCGCTTGACGCCCACAACGAGCGTACAATTATGCAAAACCTGGATCAGGCTTTTAAAGCAAAAACCGTAGTAATTGTTGCACACAGGCTCAGTACCGTCAGAAATGCCGATAACATTCTGGTTTTGGACAAGGGGGAAGTAGTGGAACAGGGCAGCCACAATGAACTTACTGCCAAACGGGGCATTTATTACCAGCTGGTAAAAGAGCAACTGGAACTTGGCGCCTAAAGCGGCTTTTCAAAGAAATGATCAAATGGCAGGAGTCGATGCATTTTTGAAATTGAAGGAAACATTGCCTGTGCTGGATGTTCGGGCGCCGAAAGAATTTATACAGGGCCATATACCGGGTGCGATCAGTTTTCCGCTGTTTAATGACGTAGAGCGTGCCGAAGTAGGCACCTGTTACAAACAAAAAGGGAAAGAAAAGGCTTTTGAACTCGGATTGCGGATTGTAGGCCCTAAAATGGAAGGTTTCGTACAGCAGGCGCGCGCACATGCACACGGAGGTAAAATTTTGGTACATTGCTGGCGTGGCGGACAAAGAAGCGGATCCATGGCCTGGCTTTTAAAACAAGCCGGACTAGAGGTCGAAACCCTTGCCGGCGGGTATAAAGCCTATCGGAATCATGTTTTAGGGACTTTCAAGGAATGCCCCGTTCGATTGATCGTACTTGGCGGACAAACAGGCACCGGCAAAACCAAAATCCTAAAATCCCTGCAAAAAAAAGGCGAACAAATTATTGACCTTGAAGCAATTGCATGCCACAAGGGATCTGCATTCGGCTTTATTGGCGAACCCGAACAACCCACTGTGGAGCAATTTGAAAATGAACTGTTCGAAGTAATTTCCCAGCTGGATGATACTAAAAATGTGTGGGTTGAAAATGAAAGCCGCTCAATTGGCCGGGTCTTTATTCCGGATGATTTTTGGGCTAAAATGAAATCGGCTACGCTCGTCAATGTGGAAATTCCACCCGAAGCCCGGATAGCCAATTTACTCGAGGACTATGTGCAGACAAACAAAGAATTGCTTGAACTTGCCTTCCGAAAAATTGAAAAGAAACTGGGCGGTCTGGCTTTGAAACAAGCACTGGAATACCTGGAGCAAAATGATTACGCTGCCGCCGCTCGAATTGCTTTAAATTATTACGACAAAACATACCAACACAACCTGGATGTCAATACAGCCCCGGATATTCGCATGTATACTTTTGATTCATTCGAGCCTGACACGATCGCCGGCTGCTTGTCTGATCAATTTCCTGGGTAAACCAAGCATGTGACTATCCGTTTCGCCGAATCCTGGTATTTTTGCAACAAACAATAACACTCTGTTCATGCATTACCACTCGTTGGGTCAATTGCCCGCCAAACGCCACACCCAATATCGAAAACCCGACGGTTCGTTGTACCACGAAGAGTTGTTCAGCACGGAAGGTTTCAGCAACAACTATTCCCTTTTGTACCACGCCAATGCACCTACACAAATTGTTCAGGTAGGTGAACCATATAGTGTTGCAGCGAAAACCATTTCGGACAAACAATTGAAACACAGGTGTTTAAAAGGTTTTCAGGTGCAGCCGGAGGCCGATTATATACGTTCGCGAAAGGCTGTTTTAGTGAACAGTGATTGTAAAATCATTCTTGCCGCCCCAACCAAAAGCATGGATGAATACTATTTTAAAAATGCCGACGCAGATGAAGTGATATTTATCCATGAGGGAACTGGCTCGCTGCGTACCATGTACGGCGTATTGCGTTTTGAATACGGCGATTACCTCGTAATACCAAGAGGAACCACCTATCAGTTGCAATTTGACAATGCCAACAACCGACTTTTGATCGTAGAAAGCGCCGGCCCAATCGAAACGCCAAAACGGTATAGAAACCATTTCGGCCAATTAATGGAGCATTCGCCGTTTTGTGAACGCGATATTCGCAAGCCGGTAGATTTGGAAACGCATGATGTAAAAGGTGACTTTTTATTTTACATCAAAAAACAGGACAATGTTTATCCGTACCATTACCTCAGCCATCCTTTTGATGTCATAGGCTGGGATGGTTATGTGTATCCCTACGCTTTCAGTATTCACAATTTCGAACCGATTACCGGGCGCCTGCATATGCCGCCGCCGATACATCAAACTTTTGACGGGCATAATTTCGTCATTTGTTCTTTCGTGCCGAGGATGTATGATTACCATCCGCTTTCTATACCCGCGCCTTACAACCATTCAAACATAGATTCTGATGAGGTGCTCTATTATGTCGATGGCGATTTCATGAGCAGAAAACATGTAGAGCGCGGCATGATTACCCTGCACCCGGGAGGCATTCCGCACGGCCCGCATCCCGGTACCGTGGAGAAAAGCATCGGACAAAAAGAAACACGTGAACTGGCTGTGATGGTCGACACATTTAAACCCTTGCTAATGACTGAGTTTGCAGCCGGCATTGAAGATGGAGACTATTACCGGTCATGGTTGACATAACATGGAGCAGACATTTCTCCTTTTTTACGTTACTCATCCCGATGAAGCCTGTGCACGGCGCATTTCCGATGTGCTATTGGAGCGCAAATTAATTGCCTGTGCTAACCTGTTTCCAATTACCAGCGCTTATTGGTGGAATCATGAAATAGCCCATGAATCAGAATGGGTTAGTTTGTTGAAAACCAGCCTGTCCCTGGAAGCGACTGTTGAAAAAATGATTACAGCAATTCATCCTTACGAAACGCCATGTATCCTTCGGTTTGAAGTACGTGCCAATGAGGCTTATGTATTGTGGATCAAGGAAAGTACAGTCGCTGACTAATCTGAAAGTTTAGCTGCAATTGCTTGAAAATCAAGCTGATTCATACAATTAAAATGTCCTTTGGGGCATTGGGCAAACCCTATTTTTGAACATGGTCTGCAGGACAGGCCTTTTACTTCTTCCACCGTATACCCGGATGAATCGACTGGATAATAAGGGTACATGCCAAACTCCGGCACGGTGCTGCCCCAAATACTGATCAATCTTTTTTTGAATGCAGCTGCAATATGCATCAAGCCGGTATCATGACTGACTACTTTGTCTGCCTGACGCACCAGTGATGCAGATTGGTGTATCGACAGTTTGCCGCATAAGTTTATCCATGTACGGTTACCGCTTTGTTTTTCAATCCAATTGCCATCTTCAACTTCTGTTTTTCCGCCTAATATCACGATGGGCTTTTGCACAGAATGGAGTATCCATATCAGTTTTTCCCTGGGCAATCTTTTGGTAGCATGGGTAGCTCCAATAACAACTGCGATATAATTTTCGGCAGCTAGTCGAGGGTCGATCTGCGAGGGTGACACATCCTGATCGGCAGGTATGAAATGATCCAGTCCTTGTAGGTCATTGACAACGCCCAAATGCGTAACGGTGTCCAGGTAGCGGTCGACGATGTGGCGGCTGGGCAGGTTATTGATTTTAAGATTAACGAGCAGCCACTTTTTAAAGTTCAATTTTTGGAACGAACGGGCGGGTCGCCCGAGTGCCAGTTTCAGTCGCAAACTTCTGAGGTTGTGATGCAAATCAACGATTAGATCGAATTTTTCGGTTCGTAATTGAGCCACCATGCTGTTCCAATCTGTATCAAGTTCATGAATTTTATTGACGTATGGATTGGCGGATAAAATATTGGAAAATGATTTTTTCGTCAGAAAATGAATTTCTGCGCCCAATTGTAGTTTGAGGCACCTGATTACGGGTGTCGTAAGTACTATATCGCCAATGGAGGAAAACCGGACGATGAGTATTTTCATGCTACCGGGGCGTCATTTATTGGTTAAAACCAGGTACTCCCAGGCTTTCAGGTTGAGCTGCATGTCTTTTGTGAATTGCATCGTACTGGCGCCAAATAAATTCAGGTAAGATCCAATGACCGCATCATTAGGAGAAAGCGTGACTTCGCAGGCAGATTTGCTGAAATTAATCACCACTACTACCCTCTCACCATCTTTTTCACGTGTAAATGCATACACTTGTTCATCATGGTTGGTAGAAATCTTTTCCAACTTACCTCCTGCACTACCACTCCACAATGCTTTGTTATTGTGCCTGAGTTCGGCCAAGGCCTGGTAGAATGGCGT
Organism: Saprospiraceae bacterium; assembly: GCA_016787465.1. GTDB lineage: Bacteria > Bacteroidota > Bacteroidia > Chitinophagales > Saprospiraceae > M3007. Next base: position 7,125 of record JAEUUR010000612.1, read on the forward strand.
TTTCGCCATGTTGTTCCACTTAATCGGGTCCTTTTTAAAAAATGCGAGGCGTTGCGACAAGCCATCCTCCTGACCATTATACAGCATGGGGGCGCCTTGCCAGGTGAACATCAGCACATTAAACGCATCCGCAGCATCACCGTATAGTTCCTGTTCAGTGCCGGACCAGGAGTTTTCATCGTGGTTCTGCGTAAAATAAAGTTGAACGTAATTTTCGGGATAAAACTGGTTCAGATAACGGTGAAGTGTATCTAGAGCTATGGCGTTTTGTTTGCCGCTGGCAATGTCTTTGGTAACATCTTTCCATTTCCAACCATAATTCATGTGAAAGCATGAATGAAAATGGGCGGGCTCGTCTTGCCATTCAGAGAGCATAAAAACAGGCTTGATGCTGTCGAGTGCGGGGCGAACTTCCGCCCAAAAATCGTTCGGCACTAAACCTGCCATATCCACTCTAAAACCGTCGATATCAAATTCTTTAATCCAATACGACATAGCCTGGATCATGGCACTTCTCAATGGAAGGTTTGTATAATCCAGATCCACACAATCATCCCAACCGGTAGAACCTCCGTTTTCATTAATTGGCGCGGTGAAGTTGCCGTTAATTTTGGTAAAGTATTCCGGATGTTTATTCATCCAATCAGAATCCCAGGCTGTGTGATTGGGCACCCAATCCAGAATTACTTTTAGTCCAAGCTGGTGCGATTTTTCAATGAGTTGGCGCAAATCAGCTTTTGTTCCGAAATCAGGGTTTATGCCATAATAGTCCTGTACAGAATAAGGGCTGCCCAAATCACCCGCTTTTTCTTTTCGGTTTTTAATGCCGATGGGATGTATCGGCATCAGCCAAAGTACATCTACACCCAGGTCTTTGATCCGCTCCAGTTGTTGGGTAACGCCGGCAAAATTTCCCGCATCTGAGAATTGCCGGATGTTACATTCATATAAAACGGCTTGATGGAACCAACTAGGCGGCGCCGGTAATGCGCTCATTGTTTTGACGACATTAGATGATGAATTGTTGCCTTTTTCAATACAACCGGTTAGAAAAATGATCAGAGCGGTTGGAACAAGAAGATATTTCATCAGTATGGAGATTTAGTTGGAAGGTGGTGTTTTTGATCCATCTAACCGCACTTGAATACCGGTCACATTGATATCGGTATTTCCCAAAAGTACCATTCTGAACCCATTTTCCCGTACGCGCCATGTGTTGTTGAAATAGGTGTTTTTGCACGCCAGGTATAAAATTTTTTGATCCTCATCGAAGGCCCAGTTGCCTTTTTCCACTTGTTTCCCCTTTTCATGAATTTCGAAGCTTTGGTCTTCGTTAAATTTGAGGGTTTTCGTAATATAGTTCACATGAACGGTGGTGTCGGAGCCTTGAAATGCGAATTTGGGCACCCACCAGTCGGTCGACATATACGCGCGACGGCTGGTGCTTGGCGCCGGCACCCGTTTCCAGGGAACGTCAACATAGGCTGGAGCTTGTTTGGTCTGGTAGGAAAAAGCGGTATCCGGGTTGTTGCCTTCAATGACATGGCTGGCCTTCCAATTATAACCAGAGTTGGAATATTGATTGGGGGGAGCCGGCGTTTCGCTTGTCGCAGCCGGTGGAACGTCTGTTTTTTTAAAATTTTTACACGTAAAATAGGATGCAACAACAACCAAAACAGCAAGGATGATATTAATTTTCATACAATTTCAATTAATTTGAGTTCAAACAACGGAATGATGATGCAACAAAAAACCGGCCAATTGATCGAGGGTGATCGATTCTAACCCCGGCAAAACGATATGCGCTTGCTGCAAATTCTGCAAACTTCCAACACCAATAACCGTGAATCCCCCATAAATCGCTGCCTGAACGCCCAATGCTGCGTCTTCAAATACCAAACAGGAAGCAGGCGCGAGGTCAAGTAATTTGGCGGTCAACAAGTAACATTCCGGATCAGGGATGGTTTTGCGAAAAGCATGACCATCTACTACGACATCAAAAAAAGAATCCAGTCCGGTAGAACTCAATACTTGTTTTGCACTTTTTGAAGATGAGGTTAGTGCAATTGGATATCCAGATGTTTTTAGCGCATTCAAAAAAGGCAAAACGCCCGGTAATACATGTTCAGGGGTTACACCTTTTATGAGTTCCAGGTACCAGTTGTTTTTTACATCCGTGAGATGAAGTTTTTCAGCTTCGGTCAGATAGATATTGCCCCACTCAAGAATTTTTTCCAAACTGGTCATTCTACTTAACCCGCGCAAAGCTTGAAATTGCTCAAAATCAAAATCAAAACCAAGGCTGTTGGCAAGTCGTTTCCAGGCAATAAAGTGATATGCGCCGGTGTCGACCAACACACCGTCGAGGTTAAATATGAATGCTTGAACAGGCAAAATGGCTTGCATCCCCTAAAGGTACCACATGAATAAAAAAGAGCCAACCTATTAACTAGGCGGCTCATGGTGTTTTGTAGCTCCGAGTGGAATCGAACCACTATCTTAGGTTCCGGAAACCTACATTCTATCCGTTGAACTACGGAGCCGATTGGGGGCGCAAAGATAGGATTATTATCCAAATTCAAAAATGGTTTCTGATCTCCTTCAGTTCCTTGTCAATCCAATTTTGCGTTTGTGTTCGAAGGAATTCGGCGTCATCATGTTGCATTGGGGTGCCGTATCGCACATAAACCTTCATCGTTTTTTCTGAAAACCTGCGCAAAAAGTGCGGCAAAAAAGTGTCATTTCCTATCCAATAATCGGCTTCATTGCCATATTCAATAGCAACAGGAACTACTGGGAAATTTTCAGCTGCGGCCAATTTAAAACCACCGGGTTTTAAGGAACGGCATTGAGGGTCGGCATGCGTTGTTCCTTCCGGAAACAAAATGACGCTGGTGCCGTTCTTTACCTGATCGCCTATTCCTTCCAGTGTTTTTTTACGGCTGTTTACACTTTCACGTTTCAAAAACAGAATGCCGGTAACTTTGGCGCCATAACCAATAATAGGCCATTTTGATACTTCAGCTTTTGAAACAGGGCAAGCAACGACATCGTGTATCAACACGACGGGATCGAGATACGATCGGTGATTACCCATGATTAAACAGGGCGATTTTGGCGGTTCTCCCCGCACTTCCATCCGTACTCCGATCGCATAAAGGAGGTGCCTGGCCCATTTTTTTCGAATTTGCATGGATCTGTTCAAATTTTCTCCTCTCAACAGGTTCATGAACAGAATAAGTGAGATGCACCAAATGGTGTATAGGGCAAAATAAACCAGGCGCCAAAAAGCTCTAAGTGTTTTTAGTAGCCTCATTACTGGGTAAATTTTTGGCAGCAACGATATGTTGTTCAATCCAGTTTTGGGTTTGATCGAGCAAAACAGTGGCATCATCAGATTTCAAGATGGGGCCATAATGCAAACATACCTCAATAAATGGCTCCTTGAACCGGCGACCTGCATGTTGTAAAAACTTTTCCCGGCCAACCCAATAATCTGCTTTATTTTTAAACAGCACGGCCACCGGGGTTATCGTAATGTTTGCTTTGGCCGCCAACAGAAAGACGCCTTTTTTGAATGGCAAAACGCCATCCAGCGCCGAGGTTGTGCCTTCCGGGAAGATAATAACGGGATAGCCTCTTTCAATGACTTCCTGAATTTTTGCCAGTGCGCCTGCCCTGCTTTTGGCACTTTCCCGTTTCAAGTACAAAATACCGGCCATTTTGGCCCCTCTGCCAATGACAGGCCAGGATGCAAGTTCAGCTTTGGCAACCGGGAAAGCGTTGAGATGGCAAAGCATCAAAATGGGATCGAGGTAAGAGCGATGGTTTGCTATGACAATACATGGCTGGTCGGGGATACTGCCTTTTACAGTTAACCGCACGCCAATACCCTTCATCAGCCTGTTTGCCCAACTTTTTCGAATACGCATCGAACGATCAAGATCCTCTCCCTCAAACAGGTTGCGAATCCAAATTTCTGCTACCGTAGCCGTAGTTACGTATGCAAAAAACAAGAAGCGGATAAACGGTCGGAATGTTTTCACCAGGGCGTAAATAAATTAAAAAATCCCGAATCTTTTCAAAAGAAAAAATTCGGGACATGATTTAGGGGTCTTATTGAAATGGATGATGATGCAAATCGGTGTTTAGTGCGAAATTTCCGTCATTAACGCTTCTTTTAACTCCTCTACTGTGATATCCAGGTGACTTGTGTCGTATAGACATTCGCCTTTGTGAATGAGCAATGCCTGAGGAGATTCGTGGTGAATGGAAAATATTTCAGCCACATGGTTAGAAACGTTGCGATAAGTCACCAAATCCAGGTAATATGGTTCAATTTCTTCATCCATAAATGACCAATCTTCTTCCAGGCGGTATTTGGCAATTGCACTGATGTTGCACCGAATACTGTGTTTAAAGATTAAACAGGGGACGGAAAAAGAACGTAAAACCAGATCGTCGACTTGTTCGGTAGTTTGAAGCGGGTTCCAATTCAACGTTTTCATGTTTTAGAAAAAATTACAAATCCGCGCCCGGGCAACCGTACCCTTTATTGCAAGATTCCAGAATTAAAAATGCGGCCAGAATTGCGAACGCGAAAATTTTTTGCCAGTTTTTCATGTATTCTACAGTTTGAAATTCAAAAAATATGACGAAAAGAACGGTAAAGTGGTTGCCTTATTGTGACAAAGTGCATGCCAATCATGAAATTCTCATCCAGATCAAACATTCTCCGGCTTCCAATCGACCAGATGCTTGGCCTTCAAAACGCAAATTTGGTTCAGAAAAATGGGTTGAAAACACACATTTCCACTCGTTCAAGGTTAATTCGAGGTTTATTTCTTCCATTGAAGATTGACTCAAATTCGCCGCAAAAATAAAACGTTGTTCTAACTTTTGCGTCCAGGCGATCACTTTTGAAACGCCACTTGAATCGGGAGGCAAAAGCCACTGCGTATCACTTGATTGAATAACCTCATGAATATCATTGGAAATGGCTTTCATGCGGTTTAATTGCTCATATAGCTGCAAATTTTTTCCCCAAATCCAGGGGCCTTTGGTTGCTTTTGGCCCTTTCGATTCCTGAAAAACATACAACTTGGTGTAATGTTCATTGGGCGCCGGAGTCAGGTGTTGATCCCTGCATTCAAATCCAAGACTCATGTACGATGGCATGTCGCACAAGAATAACCCTATAAAATAGCGGGTTTCATTTCCGTTCAAGTAGTAAGCGTCAAACCTGGGATCATCTTTATCGGCTGTCATTAAAGTGAAGTTCGGTGCAAACCTGCGGTATGTAAGCAAGTTGTTGTATCTTGCAAACTCCTTTACAAACTGTTCAGTACCAACAGGTTCCGACTGTAAATCGCCCAGCGAAGTATCGGCCAGGGATGCCTCCAGGTGGTCGCATTCATCGCCGTAAGCCATTTCACCGGGAGGCGCCAAGAAACTTTCGGCAAAATATCCGAAATAGGGCCTCTTTTCCAGTATACGCATTTTAACTTCCGCGAGCAAATCGTAATATGTACCGGTGGTGGTTGGAACGCCTTCAGGCCGCATTTGCACATGCGACATATCGCCACGCATGAAATCAAAATCGAATGCCTCTACAATGGAGTTGTAATGTGAGCTAACATATGCCCAGACCTGTCTCACTGGCGCTTCAAAATTCAATTGCCAGTCCCGATTTTCATTAAATGGCTCATAAAGTTTGTAGCGCGCCAAGGGGCCGAAAACCCTGGAAAACTTTTGCGGTTCAATGATTCGATAGTCGCGCCAAATCCTGCCTTGATCATCGATATTCACCGCTTTAGGGTCTGGATCAACCTCAATCCCCCGGTAAGGCGGGCCCATGGTGGCCGGCAATGTTTCAAGTCCAGCCTGAAACAATAGATCAACCATCGCTTTTCTTCTTTCCAGCCTTCCATGATAGTCATACGGCCATCCGAACATAAACTCAAGCCGTTTTTGTTCCGGCCAGTCATTAAAAAAAGTATCCGGCTTATCTGGCAGCGAGGTTTGGCCGACTGCATCTCCAACAATTTTCAGGTGTTCGAACAACATACGTTCAACATCTTCATGGAGGGTAGAATGATGTGCTACAATTTGATCCTGGACGCGGCGAATCCATTCAAAATAAGATGGATTGGCAAGTGAATGCTCCGCAAAACGATCTACGTGTGGAATGACGTCAAGCCCGACAACTTTTCCCATGAGGTGTAGCAACCCAACAACCAGTTTAAGTTGTTTATCTACCGTATCCAGGTGGGGGAAAAGTTCATAAAGCTGTGAACTGAAAAACTCCGGGTTGATATGCCAACTTGTTGGGCCGTACAAACTTGAA
>JAEUUR010000617.1 GCA_016787465.1 Saprospiraceae bacterium
ACCGGCGAGCAAACCCTGGTTCAACTGGCGGGCCAGGCTCCCGGCGTTTATTTCCTGGTGTTTGAAAACGACGATTTTTCCAAAACGATTGGGCAAGTGGTACTGACGGATTAGCTTTTACCTTGCCCGTTGCAGAATTGCCTCCGCCGCTTCGCGGCCGCTTTGCGCTGCGCCGTTCATGAACCCTGCAAAATCACCGCCGCAATGCTCGCCGGCAAAAAATACATTGCCAATAGGTATTTGTTCAGCGCCTACCATGCTGGTGTACTGTCCCACGGTTGGGCATACATAAGAACACAGGGTGTGCGGGTGCGTTGGCCAATCCATCCGTGAAATTTTACCGTTGAATGCTGCTTTGGCGCCGGGAAAGATCTTTTCCCACATGTCCAGGTATTTGTCTTTTTGCTGTTCCGGCGTTCCGTGGCCGACGTTGGTGCCGCGCACGCCGCCGAAGAGGATGGAAAGTCCTGCTGCCTGATGATCAGCGGTTTGCAATTGTGCATTGTCCCAGCCATTTGGAATGCCCAGATCGGAATAACAAAGGCCTGTATATCCCTGGGTGCGCCAGTAGTGGTTTTTCATGCCCAACATCAGTTTTGCGTTAATGCCGTAGCCGAGTTTATCAATACACCGACGTTTTACCGGAGGCATGTCCAGTTTGATATCCAACTTCCGCAAAACAGTGAACGGAATGGTGATGATGACAAAATCTGCTACTACCGGCGCTCCGCCTGAAGAAAAATGAATAGCGTATTGGTTGCCTTGCGCCCGAATGGAAGTCATGGCCCGGTTAAGTTCGATGTGGTTGGCGTATTTTTTGGCCAGCGATTCAGTGATGAGCTGGTTGCCGCCGCGCACCTTATACCGCTCGTCGCTTTCGCCGAAAATTTCAAACTGTCCGTTGGGGGTCTCGGTTGAGATTAACAGCAAAAGATTGAGGCTTGATTGTACATTGGGCGACAAGCCGTATTCCGATTCGTAGGCTACTTCGATGAGCTTTTTGATCCAGCCCGAAGCGCCTACTTGTTCCAGGTATTTGGATAGGCTTGTGCGATCGAGTTTTCGGGTGAATTTGCTTTTTGATTTAAAGGAGATATCATCGTCGAGTTTATCGATATCGGCTTGCATGCGGGGTGCAAACGTGCGAAATGCTTCCACGACTTCTGCCAGGGTATGGTGCCGCCCGTCGAAGAAAAAAGCTTCCTTAATCAGTTTGGTTTCTGATTCCTGGCCGTAGTCGATCATTTCCAGGTTGAATTCCTGCGCCAGTCGCCACATATCGCGGTGGTTGGTATCGATGAATTCAGCGCCAAACTCCGTCCAGGTGCCTTCGCCCATTGCGCCCACCACGGTAAACATCCGCCCGCCCATGCGATTTGAAGATTCGTAAATAGTGGCTTCGAGGCCATTTTTTTTCAAGGTGTGGAGCGCGCTCAAACCGGCTACGCCGCCGCCGATGATCGCGATTTTGGGCATGATACCTCGTTGGAAGGTTTGAATCAGGGAGCCGGGTAACAAGCCGCCGATGGCTGCCGCTTTACCCGTGTTTTGCATGAAACGCCGGCGCGACCTGCGCAGGGCTTCCTGTTCTTCAACAATTTCTTTGGCGTCGGTTTGTCGTTTTTCGGCCTCCAGGGCCATTTGAAACGCTTTTCGCAAAGTACCGAGAAGCGGCGTTTTTAAAGATTTTTTCATTTGATTTGATTTGTATGGTATGCAAGTAGAGAGGAAAACAATCACTTGAATACCAGGTTATCAATTAATCTAACCTCACCGGCAAATGCAGCCGTGCAAGCTACGATACTGGTTGCTTCTTTTGCCGATGTAACTGGAAGTAAGGTAATGCCGTTTACAATTTCGAAGTATTCCGGGGTTAAACCGGCCGCTTGTAATTTTTCGAGCGCTTCTTCCTGAATCACGGATGCCGATTGCCCGGCTTCCAGCGCTTTTTTCGCCCATTGGAGGGTTTGATGAATGATCGGTGCAATACCACGCATCTCCAGGCTCAGGCGCAAATTACGGCTGCTCATTGCCAATCCGTCCGGTTCCCTTACCGTTGGACACATGACAAGCTCCACAGGCAATTGTAATTGCCGGATCATATCGCGCACAATACTGAGTTGTTGGTAATCCTTCTGCCCCATGTAAAGTCGTTGCGGACGAACGATGTCCAATAAACGATTCACCACGGTGGCCATACCCTTGAAGTGCCCGGGCCGAAATTTCCCTTCCATTACTTGATCCAGCGCGCCAAAATCCAAACTGACCGTCAGATCAACTCCAGGAGGATACACCTCTTCCACGGAGGGAATAAATAAGACGTCGCAACCGGCAGAATCCAACAATGCCGCATCCTTTTCCGGCATTCTGGGGTATTTTTCCAGGTCTTTTGGATCGTTGAATTGGGTCGGATTTACAAAAATACTCGCAACGGCTAAACAACCGTCTTGTTTTGCCATTCGGATGAGTTCCAAATGGCCATCATGCAAAGCACCCATGGTAGGAGCGAAGCCAACAGGCACTCCCGATTGCCTGATCAGGCGTTGCAAGTCGGTAATTTTTTTAAAAATATACATTCAATTGAATGGTTTTCTGCGACAAATGTAGCCGTGTCGCACTTTCTCCCGAATATTGCTGTGTAAAAAAATGACTTTTCGTTCATCAATCAGGATTATGAAGCGGTTCTTTGCCCATATCAGTTGCATTTTTACGTTGACCTTAACTTTGTTTTTGGGTGCTTGCGACCAAAAGTCCGGCACGGATTCGAGCTCGTCGGGGCCGTCGATGTTTGAACAAATTGATCCAAAACAAACGGGGATCTCTTTTGCCAACACCATTATCGACAGCAAAGAGATGAATTACCTGAATTTTACCTACCTATATATGAGTGGCGGTGCGGGTATTGGTGATTTTAACAACGACGGTCTGCCGGATGTGTATTTCGGCGCTACACTCGGGTCGAATAAACTGTACCTGAACAAAGGCAATTTTCAATTTGAAGACATTTCAGAAAAGGCCGGAATCACGGCGCCAGAGGGCATCAAAACAGGCGTTACTGTGGTTGACATCAATGGCGACGGGTGGTTGGATATTTATCAATGCCGCACCGGGCCAACACCGGAAAAACGCAGCAACCTGCTGTTTATCAACAACAAAGACCTCACGTTTTCGGAAAAATCAGTGGAATACGGTATTGATGCGCACTGTGCATCCACACACGCCAATTTCTTTGATTACGACCTGGATGGCGATCTCGATATGTACCTGCTGAACCACTCAACCGATTTTTCTTCCATCTCGAACGTCAGGCTCAAAGAAATAAATGGCAAGCCGGTCAGGCAAACAGAAAGTTCAGACCCATACACCTCGGACCGATTATACAGAAATGAAGGGAATGGCAAATTTACCAATGTCAGCGCCCAGGCCGGAATCGATAACCATGCCTTTGGACTGAGCGTCAATATCTTCGATGCAAACCTCGACGGTTACCCCGACATGTACGTGGCAAACGACTATGTGGAGCCCGATATCCTTTACATCAACAACAAAAACGGAACGTTTACCGATCATTTGAACGACTATGTCAGGCACTTGTGTCATTTTTCCATGGGAGCTGATTTTGGCGATTTGAATAACGACGGCCTGCTTGATTTGATCACGCTCGACATGGCCAACCCCACCAACTACAAAGACAAAACCAACTCCACTGCCATGCGCAACGAGCGCTATTACCAGTTGGCTCAATTTGGTTACGGCGAACAACTCATGCGCAATACCCTGCAACTGAATAATGGCAATGGAACTTATAGCGATGTCGCATGCCTGGCTGGCATAGAAGCTACCGACTGGAGCTGGTCGCCTTTGTTTGTTGATTTTGATAACGATGGATGGCAGGATCTGTTTGTTTCAAACGGATTCAGGAGCGAAGTGCAAAATATGGATTTTGTGCAGTTTGAAATTGATTCCACCTTGCGTGCCGATGGGGGCAAATTCCGCGATACATTGGGACATATCAAACGCACACCGAAAGTGCCGATTGCCAACTACATGTTTCGCAACAAAGGCGACCTCACTTTTGAAGATGTCAGCAAAGCCTGGGGTTTTGATAAAAAAACGATATCAAACGCTGCTGTTTATGCCGATTTTGATAACGATGGCGACCAGGATATCATTGTAGTGCGTTGCGAAGAACCGGCTGCCGTATTCCGCAACAAATCGGTGGAATCAAAAACCGGCAATTATTTACAAATCAAACTGGAAGGCATTCCGTCGAACCCGACAGGCGCCGGAAGTACAGTGAAAGTGACCACGGGCATAGGCAAACAAGTCAGGTATGCAAACCCGACACGGGGTTTTATTTCCTCGTCAACCGATGTGCTGCAGTTCGGATTAGGAAAAGAAACCAACGTCAAAGTTCAGGTGCAGTGGCCCGGCGGCAACGTACAGACGCTCGAAAACGTGACTGTAAACCAACGGCTGGTACTCAAACAAGCCGATGCTAAACCAGGGCCGCCCTTGATGAAAGAACCCGGCGGGAAACTGCTTTTCACGGATGCTTCAGCGCAATCGGGCTTGAATATTAAACTCAAGGAAAACAACTTTTTTGATTTTGACCGTGAGCGGTTAATTCCGCGCAGGTATTCCAACCTTGGCCCGGCGCTTGCTGCGGGCGATGTCAACGGCGATGGCCTCGATGATTTGTACATCGGCGGCGATTTCGGCGCGTCACGTTATTTGTGCATTCAAAATGCTGCCGGAAAGTTCAGTGCAGTGTCGGCACCTTTCAAGGTAGACAGTTTAAGGGAAGACGTCGGCGCCGCTTTTTTTGATGCCGATGGCGATAACGACCTTGATTTGTATATTGTTAGCGGTGGCAACGAACCGAAGGTAAATACGGATTATTATCAGGACCGGTTATATCTGAACGATGGCAAAGGCAACATGAGCATTGCTAAAGACAAGCTTCCGGTAGAAACCGAAAGCGGAGCTTGTGTAGCGCCATTTGATTTTGACCGCGATGGTGATCTGGATTTATTTGTGGGGGGGCGAACCGTACCCGGAAATTATCCGAAAGTGCCTTATTCATTCGTTTTTCAAAACAATGGAGGCAAATTCAGCGTCGTTACATCCACGGTCGCGCCTGAGTTCGGTGCAATCGGTATGGTTACAGACATCGTGTTTGCCGACCTCGATAAAAACGGCATGGAGGAAATGATCGTTTCATGCGAGTGGCAGGCAATTGAAGTGTTTAAATTCCAAAATGGTAAATTTTCCAGGGCAACTGCCGAATTTGGACTCGACAAGGTGAAAGGCTGGTGGAATACGGTAGTAGCAGCCGATTTTGACAACGATGGCGATATCGATCTGGCTGCGGGCAACGAAGGAATGAACACGCGGTACAGTGCTTCAGAAAAAGAACCGATCCGGATGTATGCAAAGGATTTTGACGGAAATGGCAGTATTGATCCACTGATGAGCTGGTATTGGGATGGGGAAGAGGTGCCTGTTGCACTACGTGATCCGATGATCAAACAATTGCCTGAATTGAAAAAGAAATTTGTACGCCACCACCAGTACGGCCTGGCGAAAATAACCGATTTGTTTCCGTTAGAGCAATTGAAATCGGGCATGGTGCTGGAAACCAATGAACTCAGAAGTTGCTATTTTGAAAATAGCAATGGTAAGTTCACCGCAAAAGCATTGCCCAACGAAGCGCAAATTTCCCCTGTGAAATCAATGATCGTTTATGACTTCGACGGCAACGGCGCCCTCGATTTGCTGGTGGCAGGTAACGACTACGGCCCAGCGGTGGAATTTAACCGCAATGATGCCGGCAACGGCGCACTTTTGTTGAATGACGGGAAGGGAAATTTTAGATTTGTGCCAAACCGTGATTGCGGTTTTTGGGCTACTAAAGAAGTGCGTCATATTTCATTGATCAGAATGGCCGGCGGAAAAAAAGGAGTTGTAGTAGTCAACCATGCCGACCAAACCCAACTCTTCAGACTTTGAACTACCAGACCACATGGAAACCTTATCCTTTTCGCACACACAAACTGAAATGCTCGACGTGTTGCCGCGTCAGCAACGTATTTTTATAGGGATTCCGAAGGAAACATCGCTACAGGAGAATCGGGTTGCCCTTACACCCCATGCTGTGGCGACACTTACGGCACACGGGCATCGTATCGTACTTGAAACAGGCGCCGGTGAAAAAGCCAATTTCAGTGATTACGAATATGCTGAAGCTGGCGCACAGTTGGCGCACAGTGTCGAAGAAGTTTTTAAAGCCGACCTGTTGCTGAAAGTTGCGCCGCCTACTTTGCAGGAAATAGAACTCATGAAACCCGGCCAGGTAGTCATCTCTCCGCTTCACCTGCCACTCATAGATGCCGAGTATATTGCTCAATTGCAGAAAAAAAAGGTGATCGCCCTGGCCATGGAATATATCCGCGACGATGAAACCGGCGATTTTCCGGTCGTGAACGCCATGAGTGAAATATCAGGCACCAGCGCCATCTTGATCGCCGCCGAGCTGCTTTCAACCTCCAGGGGAGGCAAAGGCGTGCTGTTAGGTGGAATCGCAGGTGTGCCGCCAGCAAAAGTGATTATTCTGGGCGCAGGGGTAATTGCCGAATTCGCCACGCGAACGGCTCAGGGCCTGGGCGCCGAGGTGCGTATTTTCGACAACAATGTGTACAAACTCATGCAAATGCAAAGCATGTTGGGGCGTCAGTTACACACCTCCGTTATTAATCCGGCACACCTCAAAGAACAATTGCTTACCGCCGACGTTGCCATCGGCGCCATGCATTCGGCAAGCGGAAGTAGTCCACTGATCGTTCCTGAAGAAATGATCATGCGCATGAAACCCGGCTCTGTAATCGTCGACGTCAGTATCGACCAGGGAGGCTGCTTTGAAACCTCCAAGGCGACTACCCATGAAAAACCCACCTTCGTGCAACACGGCGTCATCCACTACTGCGTACCCAATATCCCCTCCCGGGTGGCGCGTACTGCCTCCCTTGCTGTGAGTAACATCCTCACTTCCTTGCTGCTCAAAGCAGAAACGGGCGGTATTCTACCACTCATCGTTGCACATTCCGGGCTCCGCAACGGGGTTTACGTATACAAAGGTTCCCTCACCAATACCCACCTCGGCGAGCGCTTCCAAATGCGCAGCACCGACCTGGATTTGTTGATTACTTCTGGATATTGAAGAATGATGAATGATGAATGATGAATATTTTTAAATCATAAATGAAATAAAAACAAATGATTGAATTGAAATTTTGTATAATTTGGATGTTGTTACTTTTGTAAATTCCCCTAACTGGACCTTCTCAAGAAAGTAGACACAGAGATAAGTTAGAAAAAGCATTACATTCACTTTTCAAAACGAATCAACATGTTACTTCCAAGAAGAAACTTTAGCAAAGAAATGAAGCTTGAAATTGTGAACCAAACGATGGAGCCGGGCTGTGATTTGGAGGCGATAGCAGACAGTTACAAGGTTCATGTCAACACGCTATACAAGTGGCGTCGGGAGTATTTAAGGTATGAGGGCGCTTCCTTTCCTGGTCA
>JAEUUR010000483.1 GCA_016787465.1 Saprospiraceae bacterium
TGTGCGATGAGGTTTTGACGGATCTCCTCCGGGTCGCTCACGGGCTTTGCGTGCACATTTTGATAGATGGGGCAAAGTGGTTTGTTGAAATGGGTGTTTTTGATGGCTTCTGCCAGCTCGTCCTGTGCGGGCTGCATCAAAGGTGAGTGAAACGCGCCACCAACGGCCAAAGCCACTACCCGCTTCGCTCCGGCAGCCGTGAGTTTCTCTGTAGCCAGTTCGATACCTTTTCTTGAGCCGGAAATAACCAATTGGCCGGGTGTGTTGTAGTTGGCGGCTACCACGATTTCACCGGTGATACTTTTACAAATTTGCTCCACATCGGCGTCTTCCATTCCTAAAACAGCGGCCATGGTGCTATCAACCAATTCACAGGCTTTTTGCATAGCGAAGGCGCGTTTGCTTACCAGAACCAGCGCGTCATCAAAAGAAAGGGCGCCGGAAGCGGCAAGCGCGGTGAACTCACCCAAAGAATGCCCTGCCGTAGCCGAGGGCTGAAAGGCAGTCCCGGCAATTTTCGCCCTGATCACACTTTCCAGAAACACCGCCGGTTGAGTTACCTTCGTTTGAGTGAGGTCTTCTTTCGTTCCTTCGAACATGACATCCGTAATTCGCCAGCCCAGAATGGCATTTGCTTCTTCAAAAAGCGCTTTTGCATGCGGATTGGTTTCATATAGTTCTTTTCCCATGCCTTCTGCCTGGGATCCTTGACCGGGGAATACGTATGCTTTCATGAAAACAAAAATTTGAGTATTTTGGAAAACAGGGTGATTGCCGGCGGCAAAAATAGTTCACTAATTGGTATAAGTTTTAGGGCATGTTGCGGATTTCTTGTCTCCTGCGAAGAAATCCGCAACATGCTTCTTATGGCTTGCCCAAGAACAAATTCTTGAGCGCTGCCCACAGCTGTCCTTTTTTGTCGCGGTTGGGTTCGAGCACGGAAACCGGGTCGGCAAAAAGCCACGTTGTACCCGAAAGTGAAAAGGGTTGATAAAACTGCGCTTGTACTTTTATCCCAACCTGCACCATAGGCAGTCCAAAAACGATGATGTATAACGGCTGAGGAGATACACCTGCAAAACAATTAATGGGTGTTTGGGGGTCGACTTCTACATAAAGGGTGTCTTTTCCCAAATCCAGGTTGGCGGCAGCAAATACTTTATCCAAAAATGACTTGTTGACGGGGCTTTCAGGCTCTGCCAGTGCCAGCACAACCACCTGTTTTTGGTATGCGCCGCTACCCAGCTCAGGAAGCGTTTTATCGGCAGCCAGTACAATTTCAATGTTTGAAGGGAACATTTTGGATCTGAAATTTAAAATTTCAACAATTTTTTTTTCCTGGATTTGAACAGGCAAATGTTCATGAAAAATTTGGTGTTTTGGCGAACATGGTATCGTTTTTAAAAGATGAAACTTGTAAATCAATGAATTACAAGTTTTTGACTTTTTTGAGGTGAATTCAAAACGGCGAAATATTTTTCAACAAAACAAGAATCAACCTCATTTATATTCTAATAATCCGAAAAACAACCCGCCCTGGTAAAATAAAATTTGTTTATGTGGTTTGAAGGTTGTTACCTTTGAAGCGTCAAACAACAGGTCGTTCACCAGTCAACTCTCTCTATCATGGCTGTTAAATATCCTATCCCAGTCAACGAAACCTTGTCTTCCAAACATTCTTCTGTTGACTTCAACAACATTCCATTTGGGAAAGTGATTTCCGACCACATGTTTATCGTCGATTATGACGGGAAGCAATGGGTTAATCCGCGCATCGAACCCTTCGGACGTTTAGATCTTTCACCTGCCAACCTGGCACTTCATTATGGTCAATCGATCTTTGAAGGCATGAAAGCTACCAAACGCAAAGGAGAACCTGTGCTGTTTCGCCCGGAATACCACGTTCGCCGCATGAACTTGTCGGCCGAGCGTATGTGCATGCCATCGATTCCGGAGGATTTATTCATGCAAGGCCTGGAGATGCTGATCGATCTTGATAACGCCTGGATACCAGAAGCAGAAGATCACGCTTTGTACATTCGGCCGTTGATGTTCGCCACAGATGAATACTTTGGCGTTCATGCTTCAGAAAAATATACATTCCTCATATTTACCGGCCCTGTAGGCCCTTATTATCCAAAACCCGTTAGACTGTGGGTCGAGGAGGTTTTCACACGCGCATGCCAAGGCGGCGCTGGGGAAGCCAAATGCGCCGGAAACTACGGCGCATCCCTCCTCCCGGCCATGCGCGCCAAAAAAGCTGGATACGACCAGGTAATGTGGATGGATGCTGTTGAGAAAAAATTTGTACAGGAAGTAGGTACGATGAACCTCTTTTTTGTGCTGGATGGCAAAATCATCACACCGGCAACCACAGGAACCATTCTTCGTGGTGTTACCCGCGATTCATTCATCACCCTGCTGCGCGAATGGGGATACACAGTAGAAGATCGTTTGCTGAGCATGGCTGAAATTGCTGATGCTTACTGGCGGGGCACTTTGCAGGAATGTTTCGGCGCCGGCACCGCTGCTGTTGTGAGCCATGTCAGCGACATCACCTGGCGCGATCGCAAAATGGAATTACCGCCGGTTGATGAACAACACCGTCCAATCGGAACCCGTTTGAAAAAACATATCAATCGCTTAAGAATGGGCCTCGAGCCCGATGTACACGGATGGATGCATAGCTGCGCAGATACGGGCGTATTGGAAAAAAGAAAAGTTGCCGCTATGGTATAACAAAACGAAAAAGCAAGTCAACCAATTTTATCCCGAATTTTTCGCCTGAAAAATTCGGGATTTTTTTTTGGGTGTTTTCCAGACACACTCTAGTCAAAACGCCCAGGAAGCTGTGAGTGCCCAGGTTGCGTTTTTTAGGTTGCCCAAATAATCTTGTAATGAGTTTTCTTCAGCAACCTCTTTTAATCCGCGTGAGACGCGCAAATGCAGTCCTATATTTCCAATGTCGAGGCCTCCGCCGAGATGCCAGCCGTAGTCGACATTGCTGTAATCACTTTTGTCAAAATTAAAGGAAACCGGGTTTCCATTGGCATCGGTTAATTTCCCATTCGCATCAGCCAGCAACGATGCATACATCCCGCCGTGCAGGTTCAGAAATCCAAATAATTGCCATTGAAGCGAAATCGGAAGCTCCACATAACTGAGTTTGACTTCCGGCCTGGTGCCGTTTTGGAAATCAAACGCAGCGCCTTTTGCAGAAAAAAGCAGTTCCGGGCGAAGTGAAAAACGGCCTTTCCCCAATGGAAACTGGCCAAAAACACCTGCAGTATATCCGATCCTGGCTTTTTTATCCTCCGCACGAATGTCGTCGTACAAATTTGCGCCGTTAACGCCGAGTTTAATGCCAAAACGAGCGCCATCATTCATTTGTGCAAATGAGTTGATTGGCGTAGCCAGGAAGCAGCCCAGGGTGATCAGGGCTACAGGAAGAAATGTTTTCATAGTTGTTTGTTTTAAAAAGGTTTTTTGGGGTTTTAAAAATTTATTCCTGCTCGTCTTGTTCCGGCAAGGAAGTTTCGTCATTATTTTCTTCGTCTTCTTTTTTCCGCTTTTTACCGGTAGATGGATGCCCAGTAAAATGTTTCAACATGATCACCTCTCTTTGGGTCAGTTCACGGAAACGACCGCGTTCGAGGTCTTTCTTGGTCAAACCGGCGAAATAAAAACGATCGAGCTTGAATACCTCATAACCCAGGTGTTCGAACAAACGGCGAACAATACGGTTTCTGCCGGAAGTAATTTCCAGCTCGATGATCGTTCGATCCGGGTGATCTTGCGAAAAACGAATCCAGTTTACCTCCATCAGTCCGTCTTCCAACTCGACGCCGCGCTCGATTTTTTCATAATCGGCTTGTGAAAGCGGCGAGCGCAGGCCAACGCGATACTGTTTGTGAACGGCATAACTCGGGTGAGTTAACCGTTGGCTGAGGTCGCCATCATTCGTAAGCAGAATAAGTCCGGTGGTATCGCGGTCGAGGCGTCCCACAGGGTATAGGCGTTCCGGGAAATGCGGGTCAATGATATCAATGACGGTCGCCCTTCCGTGTTCATCTTCTGTCGTGGTGATTACGTTTTTAGGTTTGTTCAACAACACATACACCATCCGTTCCTGGATTGTCATTGGGTTGCCTTCGCATGTTACGACGTCGCCTGGTTGTACCCTGTAATACGGTTCGATCTTGGCTTCGCCATTTACCAACACAGAGCCATTTTTGATGTAATCAACAGCTTTTCTTCTGGAAGCAATTCCACAATGCGCCAGGTATTTATTCAACGGCATTCCTTCTCCCGACGGCAACCCGGGTTTGGGTTTGCGTTCGATAAAGAAATCGTCTTTTTTACGGAAAGGCCGCTTGTTGTAAGGGCGCTGGTTAAAACCGCCCTGTTGCCACGGCTTATGTTGGTAACCGCCGCCACCGCCTTGTTGGCTGCGATCTTGCCAGGGTTTGCGTTCGTAGCCGCCGCCACCGCCGCCTTGTTGGTTGCGATCTTGCCAGGGCTTGCGTTCGTAGCCGCCGCCTCCGCCGCCTTGTTGGTTGCG
>JAEUUR010000034.1 GCA_016787465.1 Saprospiraceae bacterium
TCGACCGCGGGCGCACCGCCGATGAATCTGCTGTAATTTGTGTATTGGATGGGCAATACTGCGGCTTCGGTTTTTTCGACCACCAAATAGCTGAAATGACTGTTCATCAATTGTTGGAACAAATCCGAAAACCTCAGATAGAAGATCGTTCGGTGGGGCAAATCATTCAACATGGAATATCAGCAAACAAAGGAATTAAAAAAGTACCTATTCCTGAGTTTAACCCCGATTGACTTACCTGCGCGCATATGGCGCCGCATCCTGACCGCAAAATTGGCCTGCCAGGTATTTGTAATAGGCCGTTACGCCAATCATTCCTGCATTATCGGTACAAAACTGGAACGCAGGTATGTAGGTATGCCATCCCTCCTTCTTTCCCATCACCTCCAACGCTTCACGCAAGCCTGAATTTGCACTTACGCCTCCTGCAATGGCGATTTCTTTGATTCCAGTCTTCTTTGCTGCTTTCCTTAACTTTTTAAGCAAAATGGTAACGATGGTAGTTTGGATGGATGCACAAATGTCGGATAGGTTTTTTTCAATAAAATCAGGGTCGTTTTTAACCTGGTTTTTCAAAAAATACAAAATGGAGGTTTTCAATCCGCTGAAACTGAAATTGAACCCTTCCATGGAAGGCTCCGGGAAAGGAAATACCGGTGTTCCCTGACGGGCAAGTTTATCCAGTAACGGACCAGCCGGATAACCCAACCCGAGTAGTTTTCCAGATTTGTCGAATGCTTCACCTGCTGCATCATCCATCGTTTGGCCGATCACTTCCATATCCAGATAGTCTTTTACCAATACAATTTGGGTGTGCCCTCCGCTGACGGTTAAGCACAAAAAAGGAAATGCCGGTTTGGGATTTTCAGCAAAATGCGCCAGCACATGCGCTTGCATATGATCAACTTCTATCAGCGGCAATTGATGTGCCAAGGCAAATGCTTTGGCAAATGAAGTACCCACAATCAGAGAACCTAACAAGCCCGGTCCGCGTGTAAAACCTACCGCGGTCACGTCCTTTTTTTGAACTCCTGCTTTTTTTAGTGCCATTTCAACCACCGGAATAATGTTGACCTGGTGCGCACGTGAAGCCACTTCTGGCACCACTCCGCCATATTGTTCATGGATCGCCTGGGTTGCTACGCAATTCGACAATACGTTGCCATCGCTTATTACGGCGGCAGAGGTATCGTCGCAGGAAGATTCAATCGCTAGAATAACAACAGGTGGCACTTGTTCTAAAGTATTTATATTTGAAAATCAACTACTAAAAAATATAAAATAATTGTCTTTTAGTAATTCAGTTTTGAAAATGC
The DNA here is from genome assembly GCA_016787465.1 of Saprospiraceae bacterium. Classification (GTDB taxonomy): domain Bacteria; phylum Bacteroidota; class Bacteroidia; order Chitinophagales; family Saprospiraceae; genus M3007. Next base: position 1,317 of record JAEUUR010000034.1, read on the forward strand.
CCACAAAATTACAGAATTTTACCGCCATAAAATTTCCTGGGCGCAGGAAGTTTGGCACGCTTTTTTCGAATGCACCTTCAAAATATACTTCGCGCTGTTTGGTTATGAAAACAGCCTTCGGCTAAAGCGTTGATTACCATCGCTCAGTATGACAGGTTGCATTCAAAACCACCCAGCGTTCACTATAAATTATCCATTCTATGTTTGGTTCCAGCACAAAAGAAAAATCATCCTCGCCTGCTACATCAGGCATCAGTGAAAAAGAAGGCGTAGCAACCACCGTGATTGCAAAAGGCGCAACCATTGAAGGCAAATTTGAGTGTGGAGAAAACGTCCGTCTGGACGGTGCGATTCATGGTGAAGTTAAAGTCGAAAAGCGGTTTGTAATGGGAGAAGGAAGTTATGTTCAGGGAAATATCACCGCAAGAGATGCCGCGATTAAGGGTAAAATTAAAGGTGATGTGTTTGTTAAAGAAGCCCTGCACCTCATGGAATCTGCTGTCATTGAAGGAAACATTACGGCAAAAACCATGGTGGTCGACGAGGGTGCGCGTTACAATGGCTCCTGTAAAATAGGCGAATCGAGTGCGACCGCTTCAAAAAACTAACCCAATCTATTTCCTGGCACTCAACATACTGGCTATTTAGGCTAATTTTGCCACGCCATGCAGCAATTTGATTACATTGTTATTGGCGGCGGCATTTTTGGCTGCTATGCGGCCCTGTTCCTTGCAGAAAAAGGTGGAAAGGTGGCGCTGATTGAAAAAGAAAACCATCTTTTCCAAAAAGCATCACTTGTCAATCAGGCGCGTTTGCACAGCGGTTATCACTATCCAAGAAGTGTTGCTACGGCCGCTATGAGCGATGAGCACAAGGAACGTTTTACCTTGGAGCACAAAGCGTTTGTACATACTTCCTTTGAAAAATTTTACGCCATTGATCGGTTCGGCTCTTTTACTGATCCACAGCAATTCGAACGATTTTGCGCTTATTTGAACATACCTTGCAAAAAACTGGACGAACATCCGTTGTTTAATTTTGATCGGTTGGAAGCATTGTACCAAACAGTGGAACATTCATTTGATCCGGTACTCATCGGCAATTATTACCGGGAAAAAATCGAAAAGGAGCGGAATATTCAATTGCAGCTTCATACCAAAATCGAACGCGCAACAACAGCAGCAAATCAGTGGGAATTGGAATTGATCGACGTGCTTGACGGCGCCTTAAAATCACAAATATCGGCTCCTGTGGTGATTAATGCGACCTATGCGGCTACCAACAGCTTGAATCAATTATTTGGTCTGCCAAGTTTGGCCCTCACCCACGAAATTTCAGAAATCGGATTTATTACCTCAAAGGCGTTTGCCAACAAAGGCCTGACTGTGATGGACGGGCCCTTCGGATCCATTATGCCTTATGGTTTGAGCGGAATTTTATCCTTATCGTCGGTAGCATATACCCACCACAAAATTTCTTACGAAGCATTGCCCCACTTTGATTGCCAGCAAATTTCAGATCCAACCTGCACCCCGCAAGCTCCGGGTATTTGCACCAATTGTGAACGGCGGCCAGATAGCAATGCTGGCAAAATGTTGGCTCAAATGAGGCAGTATTTTTCGGAAAAAGTGGAGTTTGATTACCTGTTCTCGTATTTTACCATCAAATCCAAATTACAATCCAGCCATATTGATGATGGCCGGCCGACGGAAATATCCCTGCTAAGTACACACCCGAAGTATTATTGTTTATTTGCAGGAAAGATCAATTCAATTTACGAAGTAGAAAAGATCCTGGAAGATTAAGCCACTTCACGACTATCCAAATCATTCCGCTGGAATGATTTCAGTCTTTTGGCCAAAAAAGTGGGCAAATCGCGCCATTTCTTCGGCAAGCTCCTTGTTTTGGGTCGCTTTCAAATACGTTTGGCTCAACGATTTGAGCGTTTGATACATGAATCGGTCCATTTCAATTACCTGCATTTCTTTTGTCCACAAATCGATGCGCAAGGTATCACGGTGTTCCTTGTCAAACAACGCCACCGCCATGGCTTTGCATTCTTCCAATAAGCCATTGTTTCGGTCGCTGGCGCCCCACTCTATTTTTATAGGTACATTTTCAGCATTTAAACCCACACGAAGGGTGATATCGCTTGATTTGGTAATTTCGTTGTGATCCATCGTAAAAAATTGTGTCAAAAAGTGGTGCAAAGGTAATACCTGCTGCTACTTTTGTCGTGCAATGACGATTCATTTTGGAAACGAATTTGACGGGCCTGTTCACACAGGCGAAATGCTCGGCGCAGTCGATGCCCTTTTTGTCGGCCCGAATAAACTTTTACAGTGGCTGGAAGCGCAACTTGGGCTCGGCGGCTACGAAGAGCGTCCGGATTATTTGCGCATCGAGCTTTATCGGCAGGTACTTGATCAGTTGAAAGGTGATTTTTACGCTGCCTCTTTTCATGCTGATCGGTTGGCTACTGCCGAATACCTGCTTGGATGGCGGGATGAATTATTGAGCGCCGGTTGGAATTTCAAATCGGAATCAGGTATGCCCGAACGTTTGCAGGTACTTGCAGATGCTGAAAAACTATTCCAGATCAAAATTACTTCCCCGGAGATGGTCGGAAAAGCGTATGGATATGCCGATCGTTTTGAAATGGTACTCGACAGGCTGGCAACACATCGCCTGCCAATCAGTCGCATTTTGTTGTATGAACCCCGCCATTTACAAAAGCCATTTATCAGCCGTTTGTTGAATCTTTTGGAGGATGATCCGACACTGTTCAAGGTTGAATCCGCTCCGACATTTCCCCAGCTCCAATGCGAGCAGATTTGTATTTTAAAATGTAAAAGAGATAGCGATGCGGCGGTATTCGTAGCTCAACTGCTCCGTGAAAACCAAGGTTTTCATCCGTTAATCGTAGCACCTCAGTCCAGTTGGGTGTTAGAACAGGCTATGCTGGCTGAAAATTTACCTGCAATCGGAATCCCTTCAGCATCTTTGGCAAGGCCGTCCATGCAGGTATTGAAACTCGCGCAAGCATTTTTGTGGGAACCTGTTGACGTGTACAAGATCATGGAATTTCTGACCTTGCCCATCAAGCCTTTGGATGGCAGCCTGGCACTTGAAATAGCCCGGGTAATGGCTGAAAAACCAGGAATTTTCAGTGATACATGGTTTGCTGCCGTATATGGAATGTTGGAAAAGGAATCAACGGATGCTCAAATAAAAGCCCAATACGACTTTTGGTTTAACAGGCGCCGATACCCCGTTGATCAAACAGCGCCAAAGCGCGATGCTGAGGTTATTTACAACCACTTGCATGAGTGGGCGATTCGTCTTTTTGATGAAACCGGCGGCACAAATTCGACCCTGCTGGTGCTGGCAGAACAAGCAAGAAGGATCAATGCATTGCTTACTGCATTACCGGAACAACGCATCAGCTTTTTGGACTTGGAGCGCATTGTCAGGACAATTTTTGAAGCATCGCCGACACAGCTTGCCCATTCAGAAGCTGGCGCCTTACCTTTTATACATAGCCCAGGTGCATTGGCTGCCCCCACCCAAGATTTGATTTGGTGGAATTTCGTGTCGTCGCAGGAAACAGCCCCGCCCGACAAATGGCAGCTTGAAGAAAGAAATTGGCTTGAGGAAAGACACATTCAACTATTGAAGCCAACCGCACTCAGCAGATTGAAACAAATCATGCAAATGAGGCCTTTGGAACAAGTTTCGGGGAAACTGCTTCTCCTCATTCCAGAACAAGTTGACGGCGCTGAAACACAACCTCATTTGCTGCTTAGCGATATTGAAGCCGCTTTAAAAGATGCCTACATAAAAAATGTGTTTCACATCGATGAAGTCGCAGATCAGAACCGCTTGAAGGCTCATTTTAAATTGCCCGACCAAACCAGGCTCCCTGCAAAACTGAATACCCGGGTAAAACCTCAAATTGTGATTCAACACCCCGACCGTATAGATTTGAGTGAATATGAAACGCCAACTAACCTGGAACGATTGTTTTATTATCCGCATCGTTGGTTTTTCAGGCAAAAATTAAAATTGTTTTCGGCGCCGCTTTTGTCCATTATCAACGAAAATACGTTACTCGGCAACTTAGCGCACCGCATTTTTGAAAAATTACTCGAAGGAGATTTTGCCAATTTATCGAACACTGAAATATTTGAATGGGTCGATCAAGAATCGAAAGACCTTTTTCCAAAAGAAGGCGCTCCACTGTTGATGTATGGCAGAGAACCGGAACGAAACGCATTTTTAAGACGTATTAAGCATGCAGCCTGGAATTTGGTGTCGGTAATTCGCAACAACGCATGGGAGGTTGAAGCTACAGAGCTTGAAATGCAGGGGCTGTTTATGGGAATGCCGGTAAAAGGGAAAGCAGACCTTGTTCTTGGCAAGGGGGCGGAGAAAGCAATAGTAGATTTAAAATGGAGTGGCGCCAAAAGAAGGAAAGAACAAATCATGAATGGGGAAGACCTGCAATTGGTGTTGTATGCATGGATGTTGTCGCAAAACGCTAACGGCAATTGGCCCCATACCGCTTACTTTATTCTTGAGGACAGCAAATTAATTGCCCGGAACAACCATGCGTTTAAAGAAGTTCAGTTGGCAGGACGCGGCGAATCAAATGAAGATGCTTACACTGCCGTATTCAGCCGTATGGAGCGAACTTATGCCTGGCGTTTGGAGCAAATTCAATCCGGAATTATTGAAATTCGGACAGCACGCACTGCCATCGAATTGGAAGCTATGTACGAAGGTTTGTTGATGGACGTGTTGGAAATGAAATCGGAAGACGCCCGTTGGGATGACTACGCTGCCTTGTTGATGTGAAAATTCAGGATGCAACCGGCGCCAAAACCAATTTAAGACCATCCAACGAGTCTTTTAATTTAATCTGACATCCGAGGCGACTGTTAGGTTTGACAAAGAAGGCTTGGTCCAGCATGGCAAGTTCGTCGTCAGTAGGCTCCGTAAGTTCATGGTCGCTCATTACATAAACATGACAGGAAGCGCACAATGCCATACCGCCACAAGTACCTTCTACGGGCAACTCATATGATTTGCAAAGCTCCATAACGTTCAACCCCATATCTGTCGGGGCTTCATATTCTTTTGATTCGCCATTGCGATCCACAATGGTTACCAGAATGTTGTGTTCCATATTTCAAGCCGGCGTCATTCCTTCAATACCGGTAACTGTTGTGTATTTGAATGAAAGTTTTTTATCGGGATGCACCACCTTAAACGCAGATTGGCAGGCTAAAGTTGCTTCGTGAAACCCGCACAGGATCAACTTGAGTTTTCCCGGATAGGTATTGATATCGCCAATGGCATATACGCCCGGTACATTGGTTGAATAGTCGAAGGTATTCACTTCGACGGCATTGTTGTTAACCCCTAACCCCCATTCACCGATGGGGCCAAGTTTGGGTGTAAGGCCAAACAAAGGCACAAAATAATCGGCATCAATATGGATGGTACCTTCGGTATCGTGCAGCACATCCACTCCCTGAAGGTGTCCGTTCCCTTGCAAGCCAACTACCTGAGCATTGGTTATCAGTTTGATACGGCCTGATTCTGCCAAATGTTGAACTTTTTCCACACTATCAAGCGCGCCTCTGAACTCTGTTCTCCGATGGATAAGCGTGAGGCCTTTGGCATATTCAGCCAGGTAAATCGTCCAGTCGAGCGCAGAATCGCCACCACCGGCTATGACTACATTTTTGCCGTTAAACTGTTCAGGATTTTTCACAAAATATTCCACGCCACGCTCCTCAAAATCTGCGATGTTATCCAAAGGCGGCTTTCGGGGTTCAAAACAACCAAGGCCGCCGGCGATAAATATGACCGGTGCGATATGTTTAGTTCCGCGGTGTGTCGTTACGCACCATTTACCGTCATCCTGTTTTTCAATTTGTTCTGCACGTTCACCCAAAGTGAAGCCGGGGTTGAACGGTTCTATTTGTTGAAGCAGGTTTTTTACGAGGTCGCCGGCAAGCACACTTGGGTATCCTGGAATATCGTAAATAGGTTTTTTAGGATATATTTCCGTCAGTTGTCCGCCGGCTTGAGGCAATACATCGATGATGTGACACTTTAATTTAAGCAGGCCAGCTTCAAAAACAGCAAACAAGCCTACCGGGCCTGCGCCAATGATAATAATATCGGTTTCAATTGTATTTGCCTGTGTCATCGTATGTTATACACTTTTAACGATACTTCCCGCCTCTTCTCCGCCGGCGGTAATAATCTTGTTGTTTTGGTTTTGAAAACAAATCTTTTAACCATCTCCCGGTTAATGCGCCAAATGCGCTCAATAAGCCGCCCATTAAAGTTGTAGCCAACAATAATTTTGCACTGCTTACTCCTTGAAAAAGTTGTCCAATTTTGGAAGACAATTCACTGTGATTTGCGGTGTCAGCTAAATAAGCCTGAATCCCCCATAAAGCGCTTCCAGCGACAAAACCGGATAAAAAAGCCTGGAAGCCTGAGGTGGCGAAAAGCCAACCTGTTGCGGCTGCAATAGGTACAATACCCCACCACGGCATTCCCAAGCGGCAAAGATTGCCCAATAGAAAGATAACAAGGATTGCTATCAATGTGTTTTTAATCATATCAAAAGATGATTATTATTTTGGTGAGATGATTTGTTTTTTAAGAATCCGGTCTGAATTCGATTCAGGATTTTTCAGGAAAAGGAGGTCGAAATAGTTGCCTGTTGCCCACCTATCAAGCATATTATCATAATACCGGCTTCCAGGGTTGCCTGATTGGCCGCCTGGGTAAACGCCTTGAGCGGTGATTTGATCGCCGAGGTCAACCACCATCCGCCAGGAAGGCCCGTGTGTTTGGTTGATGGCATTGGGCGCCGACTTATGTCCGCCGGTTTCAAGATCGAGCCTGCTGAAGGCATCGATTTGTGCAAGGTGTCTGATTTTAGTGGGCCTGGTTTTCCCCCAACTCACTTTTTTATCCGGGTTTCGATCAAAATATTCGTGCATTTGTTTGAAGGAAGCAAGCACCACATCACGTGCGGTTTCACGGTATGTAGTTTGTTTTACATCAAAAAACACGTTACTTGAATCATTTTTCATTAAATCAATCCATCGCCAAATCTCCGGGTATAACACAGGCTGGCGCTGTTTTTCCATTTCAGCCATTTCATCCCAGGTCAGCATGTAACAAGAGTCGGTCCATGCTTCATAAAAAGTAGGCGCCAATTGATTGGCATCATATTTAAAATTCCAACTGGCCAATAAATCAACCGTTTGATTTTCCTTTGGGCTTAAAGCTCGTCTGTCGAGTAAATTCAACATAGCCGGTAAACAATCGGCAGCACGCGCGCTAAAATTGTCGAGCTGAATGGATTTCATGCTATCCGGAGTAGCGCCTTGCACCGAAGTTAAGCGATTGAATATCCTTCGGCTTCGATCATCTTCGAAATTACCCAGGTAATAATATGGGTAGGTTGGCGGAGTGGAATGTTGGTTGGCAGAAAAAACAAATCCCCTGGTCGGGTTCTTCATTCCCGGCGTTTGGTCCATCGGAATAAATTGGTGCCAGGCATTTGCCCATTTGCTGCCGTCTTGCAAAAAACGGCCTTGTTCCTTGCCACGCACCGGGAATTTCCCTTGTACCTGTATGGCAATATCGCCGGTTTTGGTGGCAAAAACAAAATTTTGTGCCGGCGCATCAAACCCTTTAAGTGCTGCACGGTAATCCCCGTAATTATTTGCCGTATTCAAACCTAAAAAAACATCAAACAAACTGGCATCTGGTATATCATGGGTTATCCAACGCAGCGCGTAGTCACGTAGCGGGCTTTCCGGGTCATTGTCGAAAGGAAGGGGGCCCCAAACGGTATACCTGACCGTATCTAAAAAAGGCTTTTGGCCTTTTACCTCAATGGTTTCAACTTTTAATTGAACATTTTTGGTTTCATGGTCTAATTTGTATTGCATCCGCTTTTGATCGATCCAGGCAATTTTATAATAATCGCTCACATCGTGGCCGACATTGGTCATCCCCCACGCAATGTTTTCATTGAATCCGATTACCACACCGGGTACGCCAGGCAGCGACACACCATATACATTGGCTTCCGGTGTATGGATTTGAATTTGAAACCAAATTGAAGGTAATGTAAGCGTTAGATGAGGGTCATTTGCCAGCAATGCATGGCCGTTACTGGTTTTGGTAGCACTTACGGCCCAATTGTTGCTGCCAACCAGGTATTCATCGAGCGGACGGATATAATCGTGATCGTAACCAATGGCGCCTGTTGGTATTGCCGCTTCTGGAGCTGGAGGAGGCATGGTTATATGGTGCCAATCTTTCCATTGGCCAGTATCAGGAATAATGGACTGCTGGGCAGGGTTCCACTCCGGAAACAAATAGTCGAAGGTGGTTCTGCCATATTTTGCCAGCGCGTTGGTTGCCTCCAGATCATCTTCTCCGGCACACAACGTTTCAGCCATTGCTTCAGTTACGAGCGCCGACTTTAGCAGGTTCCACCGCTCCGGTTGAATGTTCAGCAATTTGAATTCAAGCGGATATTCATCTTTCGACATTTGATCGATCCAGGCATTCACACCATCGGTATAAGCTTGCAATAAGCTCATGGTTCGGGCGGACTTCCCCCACCCGATCAAGTCGTTTTCAGCGGCGAAAACAAGTCCTTTTCTCCTGCTTCGGCGATCAATTTGCAAGGTGCGCTCACCTAATATTTCGGACAAACGACCCGCTGTTTTCCTGGCGGTGAGATCCATTTGAAATAACCTGAATTTAGCCGTGAGATAGCCTTGAACCCTCACTGCATCTTCCAGGTTCTCTGCAAAAATATGGGGTACCAGCAAATCGTCATAAACGACCTGGACTTTACCTTTTAGGCCAGGAATGGAACAATCACCAAGTTCAGGCCCGTGTGAAGATTCGGCATTTTGCCAAAATCCGGTAAATGGGTTGAAGAATTGCCCCAGTCGTGGCAAAGATTTACCGCCGGCTTGATGTGATGCGCTGAGCGCCCAAATTAATCCGCCAGTAAAAAGCAGTGCAATAAAAAATCGTAAAACGCGCATTCAAACAAAGTTGAAAATTTATCGGAGGCGAAGGTACATGGTTGGATTGTGAACTTAAAACTCATTTTTCCCTCTGGCCACCTTGCTAAAAACTTGCAAATGATGTCGAAAACCTCCGAAAACAGGCTGTTTGGTATTTTTTTAAAAAAAAGTTCTCCTAAATGTTTGTCCAGGTTGCACATTTCCCCTAAAATTGCACCAAGTAGTTTTTGTGTTTATTTGTTTGGGTTAGAATCCCTCGCTGCTAAAAGCGAGGGATTTCTTTTTTCTACATGCAACAAGGGCCATTCCAGCGAAGTGTGGAACGGCCCTTGTTGCATGTAATTACTTGCGAGCGGGTCACAAACCCTGTCTGACGAAGCTCTAGCATCGTCGGGACAAACTTGTTGCATGTAATTACTTGCGAGCGGGTCACAAAGCCCGTCTGACGAAGCTCTAGCTTCGTCGGGACAAACTTGTTGCACGTAATTACTTGCGAGCGGGTCACAAACGGCCAAGCGCGCCGGCTAAAGCGGTGAATTGGAATGGCCAGGCCACCCAAACCCATTCAGGGCTGAACCACAGCAGGGCGCACATGACGACAGTGCTAACAATAAAAACCATCCAATCCCGTGAACGGTTTTCTGAATATTCTTCGTTGCTTTTCATATTTATTTCGTTTTTGACAGGGCAAAAGTAAAAACGATCTCCAAAATACCAAGGTTGGATTCATGAATTTGTAGTGTGTCCAAATAGCGTATTCTATGTTTCTTTGTGCCGTTCAATCCAATTGTTAAAGATATGATTCAAGTTTTTGTTACAGGCGGCACCTTTGATAAGGAATATAATTACATCACCGGAGAACTTTATTTCAAGGACACTCACCTCATGGAAATGTTCGAAAGAGGGCGTTGTGAGGTTGAAATCGACATCAAAACCCTCATGATGGTAGATTCACTTGAAATGCGGGATGAAGACCGTGCGATCATCATCTACAATTGCACCAAAACACCTTCGGACCGGATTATTCTCACCCATGGAACGGATAAAATGGTAGAAACCGCCCGTCTGCTGGCAGAAGCAAATATCAAAGGAAAAACCATTGTTCTTACCGGCGCCATGATTCCTTACGCTTTCGGAACTTCGTCTGACGGTTTTTTCAACCTCGGATCTGCACTCGCCTTTTGTCAAGCCTTGCCCCCAGGCGTTTATGTGGTTATGAACGGACGTTATTTCAACTGGGATAACGTCAGAAAAAACAAACAGACCGGCACCTTTGAAGAATTAGGAAATCCTGATAATTAACAGTTTGATTTTACAGCCACCCTGTTTTTTCAACGGCCCAATAAATTCCGGCACTTACCAGGATGGCAAGGATGCTTATTGCCATCACATAAAAGTAATTACGTGGTACTTTCGAGCGCTCAATCAATTCCGAAATGATGGCGATAATCAGTACGGCAAATACCATAATTCCTATGCTAATCGTTAAAAGGGAAGCAACATACGGATTGCTGATCCAGATGACCAGCCAAATGATGAGTTGAATCAAAAATATTTCTCCGAGGGTCAACCTGAATGAATTGGCCATATCTTCAAACACGGATTAAGGTGGTTTTCAAAAATTTAATTGCGTAAATCTATGAGTTTTAAAACTGTGTTTTTTAAGGGATTTTTCTGTGTGCTATTCCCCCTGACGGCTTGGGCTCAGACGCCTGCCGCCAAAGATCTCGGACCTGCAAGTACCGAGGAAGAATTTGAACGCCAATATCAGGATCGCATCAAAAAAGATAAACTAAATGGGGTGTACATCCCCAAAAACCTGGACGAAGCAATGACGGAACTGGACAAACGTATTTCAGACGAATCCAAACTTAAGTTTAAAGCACTGCCGGAAGATAGTGTATGTCAGATCATGCACTACCGGCTCGGAAACTGGATCATTCTGAATTGGGGATTTTACGGAGGTTCGCGTCTGTCACACTATTTACGCAGCGCGGGTGTAACCTTCCCCGACGATATGGCGGATTTTTTAATTCTTGCTTATCACCGCCGGCTCAATGCCAAACCTATCGGAATTAAAGAGCTCGCCCTTGATTTTAGAGAAAGAAGAAAAAAAGAGCATCAGGAGCGATTAAAAAAGGGAGAAGTGATTCACGAAGAGATTCGAAAAAAAAACTAGCACTTTTGATTTCCAACAACCTGACTACTTTTGTTGATTGTTCAATCACTGCAATCAATAGCTGGCGATAATTCTATTTTACCAACCTGAAAGAATATTCGCTCAATAAAAATCACGATGGAAAACCCGGAAATAGATCAACTGGACAGGCAGATATTGGCAAAATTGGTGGAAGACGGAAAAACGCCCTACACTGATCTGGCTAAACAATTGTTTGTATCGAGCGGCACCATTCACGTGCGCATGCGTAAGCTCGAGCAACTGGGAATTGTCCGCGGCTCAAGCCTGGTACTTGATTATTACAAATTAGGATATACCATCACCGCATTTCTGGGAATTTACCTCGATAAAAGCTCCTTGTATAACCATGTCGCATCTGAACTGAAGGCGATTCCGGAAGTGGTGGAAGCAAATTACATCACCGGAGCTTACAGCATCCTTGCCAAAATAATCTGCAGGGATACCAATCACCTGCACGAAGTACTGAGGGATAAAATTCAACAGATCCCAGGAATTCAACGAACGGAAACGTTTATTTCACTCGAAGAGACCATCGCTCGCCGTGTCGATTTCCTCGCTGCTGAATGATGTATTGCAGATGTTAAGTTATCGCACCTGTTTGGTTTTGGCTGCCCTGCTTTGGAGCCAGGTCGTCGTCGCTCAGGCAATCCACTACGAAGGATGCCGTTTGGCGCTGTTTGATTTTACGGTGATCCGGGTTAAAGACCTAAATGTTGAAATTACGGCACGCGTTGCAAATACCGGCAGGTTCGATTTGCCATCAAAATGCAGGAAAGAGGCTTTGAATGTAGAAATCGACACGCTTAATCTTCCGCCTGTTTTGTGGGGTCATGAGGAATCTGTCGCAGAAGCTGTCCAAAAAAAAGTTCCCATATTAAAAGCCGGCGCCATTTCAGCTCCGCTGTGGTTCAACATTGCCATCACCAAGCCTGACATCATTCAAAAAATGGAATCCGACTGTGCCGATTTGCGTATCGATACTGCCTATTTCAAAAAATTAACAGCAGATGAGGCACTAATGCATGTAATTGTGAGCAATGCCGGATCTGGCCCTGCCATTGTTTACAACGAAATAGAAGCTCTAACGGTGAATTTTTATTTTGTCGGCGGGAGCAAATTGACCCGTGGCGCCATTTTGGCAGCTGTTAAACAAGTATCCAAAGGAACAGAGACAGTAACCGGTGTTTTGGCGCCTCAACAAAGGATGTTGATTGTGCAGGCGGTCAGTCTAAAACAGCGAACAAAGTTTGCGCCGAATATTTTTATTGAATTGGCCACGCCTTCGAAACAGAAAGATTGTTTCCCAGGAAACAACACTTACACAGTTTTTGGAGAACAATAAAACCAAACGAAGTGGCAAGCTGATCGTTGGCTTGCCACTTCGCTGATGAATTTAACCTGCAGGTTTTTTGAACAAACCGCCGATCACAGAACCAAGTCCGCCTCCTAACAGCGCCGAAACAATTTGCATGATCATGTTATTGCCGCCATCTGCGCCGCCACCCATCACTTGTTGCAGGATCAAGGGCAAAGCATTTCCGCCTACTGCGCCGGCTAATAAATTGCCGATCATGCCTAGTCCATTTTTTTTCAACATGTTGCCTAGGTAGCCGCCACCTGCGCCAAGCGCTGTGTTAATCAGGTAAGGTAAAATAGCTTCCATTTTGAATTGATTTTAGTGTTCAAAAATAAGTTTGAATTGAAAGGCGAAATCTAAGCGATAATTTTTAAAAACAAACAAAACATGAAAGATAAATTTTTTACCGCCCTGTTTCGTAATTATTTCCCGAATTCAGCGAAACAGCCTTAGGTTTGCCCTTTCAACAACTTCCACATGCTATGCGAATTGTATTAACCCTCATTTTTTCAAGTTGGTGCTTCTTATGTCTTGGACAGGACGCTGAACTGTTCATGCCGCGAAACTTTGAAGTTTCTTACGATAAAGGGTTCAGAAACAAAAATGGAGCACCCGGACAAAACTATTGGCAAAATGGGGCTGATTACCGCATTTTGGTGGAGCTCAACCCTAAAAAAGCCCTGGTTGATGTGCATCAGGAAGCTACATATTACAACAACAGTCCCGACACCCTGCGATTGATCCGAATCAAAGTGCAGCATGATCTTTATAAAAAAGGCGGACAACGTGGTGAAGATGTAGACCCTAACGATATCACCGACGGCGTCAAAGTAAAACGCCTGGAAATTAATGGTGTAATCATTCCGGATGAAAAACAAAATCGCCATGATTGTTACTTGGACGTTCGTTTAAGCAAGCCGTTAGCGCCCAAAAGCTCGGTCAAAATCAATACAGATTGGCAATTTACAATGCCAAAAGCCGAGGATGCTACCAGGGAATGTGTATGTACCCCAGGCTCGTTTTTTATCCCTTACTTTTATCCGGAAATTGCTGTGTACGACGACTTACACGGTTGGGCAGATGCGCCTTACAACGGACTACAAGAGTTTTACCACGATTTTTCAAATTTTGATGTAAAAATCAAAGTACCTAAGGGTTTTGGCGTTTGGGCGACAGGAGAATGGCAAAATGCGCAGGAAATTCTGGAACCTGCCTATTTCGAAAAGTGGAAAAAAGCGCACACCTCAAAAGAAGTTGTTTCCATTTATTCGGAAGCAGAAGTCACCTCCGGCAAAGTATTTAAAAAAGCCAAATTTCACACCTTCCATTTTGTGGCATCCAGCGTACCCGACTTTACCTTTGCCGCAAGTAACCATTACAACTGGGATGCAACTTCCGTGGTGGTGGATGATAAAACAGGAAGAAGTTCATTCATTTCGGCGGTTTACGACAGCAAATCCAACGACTTCAAAAAAGTGGCACGTATTGCAGCGGACGGTGTAGGGCTGATGAGTCGGTATTTACCCGGATACCCATTCCCCTACCCTTGTCTGACGGTGTTTAACGGAAACGACGGCATGGAATATCCCATGATGATTAACGATGCGAGTGTGGGTGAAGATGGCGTCATGGGTCTCACAATTCATGAATCGGCACACACTTATTTCCCTTTTATGATGGGCATTAACGAACAATATTATGCATGGATGGATGAAGGTTGGGCCAATTTTTTTGAACATTATACCTCAGATTCGTTATCCCATACCTCAAGCGGTATTTGGGGAGGCGCACTTGGCGCCGATTGGGATGTTCCGCCAATGGTACCTTCAAAAAATTTAAGCGGAAATACCTACTGGCTAGAATCTTACACCCGCCCTCAAATTGCATACACACAGTTGCTGGATATGTTGGGTTACGAAACTTTCCATCGGTGTATGACTACGTATATGGACAGGTGGAAAGGAAAACACCCCGGCCCTTATGAGTTTTTCAATACATTTAATGATGTTTCCGGGCAAAATTTGAACTGGTTTTGGAAACCCTGGTTTTTTGAATTCGGTACCGCCGACCTGGCGATTCAATCGGTTTCCGCCATGGACCAAACCGGTTCAGGGCAAAGTCAACAGGTGGTTTTTATTGAGAAAAAAGGCTCGATGCCCGTACCTGTCCATGTTGTGTTGGAGTACGTCGATAAAACCAGGGATATTAAACACTTCGGAGCGGATATTTGGAAAAACCCACAGCAAAAGGTGATTGAAATTCCAGGTGCTCCTGGGAAAATTCTTCAAAAAGTAAAACTGGGCGGAAAAACAATTCCCGACTCAAAACCCAAAGACAATTCCTGGACGAAACCCAACAATTGAACCATAACATTCTCAACCAATTACTGATTTTTTTAAAATTTCAAAACATACGTTGCCATGGCTAGATTAACCACATTTTCGCGGCTTTTGATAACCCTGCTCATCGTAGCGGGCATTTATTTTGGTGTGCGATATTTTATGCCAAACTTTGGAGGCTCTTCCCCCGAAAACAAAAATGAAACCCCTACGGAACAACCTGTTGCAGGAAAATCCACTGAAAGCAGCGGAAACTCTACCACCTGGGGCAAATCAGGCGCTGCATTTACACCTGCCCCGTTTAATTATACAGCCCCAATTCCGGCTGGAGGCAAATTGAAAGGAGTAGTGGAATTGGGCGCCACCGGTTTCAACTCATTTATTATCAAAGTAGATGGCCAAAAAAACTGGAAACTTGAAAAAGCCGAATTTGGCGTAAGTTTGGTGAAAGAAGGCCTGGCTACTGATGAAGATGTTAAAAGTGGTTTGAAACGATACATTTCCGATATGGTCTCCTTCGGAGTTGGCGCACGTGATATTCATTTCGTGGTTAGCTCAGGCGCCCAGAAAGAGCCTATTATGCCCAAAATAGAATCTGCATTGAAAGCGATGAACTATGTCGTGAATGTGGTAACACCTGAGCAAGAGGCCAAGTATGCGCTTAAAGCAACATTACCGCCAACATTCAGCAGCAAAGCATTTGTGGTGGATATCGGTTCCGGCAACACTAAAATATCCTGGAATCCTGGAGGCGCCATCGAATTACCCGGCGCAAAATATTACCAAAACAACCTGTCTCCAAGCGCTGTTGCCCAGGAAGTCAAGTCAAAATCGGCTCAAATTCCATCAAATGTACGGCAGACCTGCTTCATCATCGGCGGCGTACCCTATGAGCTTGCCAAACAAACCAGAAACGGAAAAGAACGGTACACCGTACTAAAAGCGCCTTCAGATTATAAAGCAGATGGTGCAAAACAGGAAGCGGGCCTCAATATCTACAGCTCAATAGCTGAGTCAACCGGTTGTAAACAGTTCGTATTTGATTGGGATGCCAACTTTACCATTGGTTTCCTGCTGGGCCTGTAACCTGGCCTTGCTCTAAATTTAGTGGTGACGATATGTCCTGATTGCGTCGGGCTTATCGTCATCACTTTTTTTTATACAAACGCATCCAAACCAGCCCAACCTGTTTACCCCAATTCAGCTCCCAATTCTGATTTAAATAATGTACCTCTTCCTTCGAAAAATCATTCATTACATTGGATACCAACATCCATTGGTTCTCATTAAAATCTTTTGGGGCAAGCTGGCGGGTATCTGCATTCAACATCAGGTGCTTCCCTGTATTTAAACTGGGAAATACAGTACCAACCGATTGAAAATCAACTTTCTGCCTCTCCAATTCACCAATGGCTTCCGCACGAAGCCTGTGGTATGGCAGATGGGCTAAGGTGCAATCCCAATCATTTGAAACCCCTTGTGGATAAACCCAAAAATGACCGCTGGCCAATACACTAAAAACAATAACTGCCATCGCATTTTTGAACTTTTGTGTCACATCAGCATCTGCCAGCAATTGGAATGTGAGCAAGTGAAACACCATGAACAAAGGTAACAGGTAACGATGTGCCGACAAATTATGAAGCAATACCGTTGACGGAAGCAAAAAAACAGCCAGACACAGCAATAGTGAAAACCACTGCCGCTGCGTTTGTAGCAGTTCATATAACCTGTTTCTATTCAACCAGCCAATGTAAATAATGACGAACCATTCCACTACCCTGCCGAAATCAATCCATCGCCATGCCAGCACTGCGAGGTTTCGAATCATTCCTGGCCATTCAACATGTTGGAAGGCCGTCGCCCATGGCGATCCTGCATGATACCCGATCCAGCCGGCTGCTTCATCATGCCAAACCAGAAAAATCAAAGCCACTGAGCCCCCAGGGAAATAGACCGGTATCATCGTTTTCAATCGTTGGATGAAAGTGCCTCCGACTTGAAAAAGCAGCTCCCAGGTTGCCAAGCCGGCAACGACCATCATTCCACGCATGCTGAACAGACACAGCAAAATGACTCCCAAGGCTTTAAGCAAATTCCGTTTGGAAAAATACCCTTCCAGGAAAAGCAACAAACCGCTCGTAATGATCAAATCTGGGCCTACAAGCGCGTGTTGTGTCAGGAAAACCGGGTCTGCAACGACCCAGGCCGGAAAAATAAACGCCCATGCCCCCCTGCCCAATCGACTACCCATACGAAAGAGCAGCAAGAGATTCAGGAATATGAATGGCGCCATCGCAAAGTGCCCAGCAAGGAGCGACTTCCCGAAAATGGTCCAGATTATTGCCAGGTAATAGCCCAATGCAGGCGGGTGACCGGAGTCAATTTCTGTAGGCAAGAGCTGCCATTGCAAACCATGCTCGAAAAAAAACTGTCCGTGTTTGGAGGCAAGTTGAACCGTATCCCAGAAAAAAGGCAACTGATGTGTAAGCCCGAGCAGACCGCAGGTCAGTGTGAATGACGCGATAAAATGGCGAAAATTCAGTTTCAATATAACTTAGCTTCAATCAGGCGTAAAAATTCCTCCCTGGTTGGTGTTTTAAGAAACTCGCCGGTGAAGGCGGAGGTGGTTGTTACCGAGTTTTGTTTTTGCACCCCGCGCATCATCATACACATGTGCCGTGCTTCAATTACTACAGCGACGCCCAAAGGCGAAAGTGTCTCATTGATTACATCCCGGATTTCAAGGGTTAGGCGTTCCTGAACCTGTAACCTGCGTGCAAACACATCCACAACCCTTGGTATTTTACTCAAGCCAACGATATACCCGTTGGGAATGTAAGCAACATGGGCTTTCCCAAAAAACGGAAGCATGTGATGTTCGCAGAGCGAGTACAATTCAATGTCCTTAACAATCACCATTTCTTTGTAATCTTCCTGAAACATGGCAGATTTCAAAATGGCGGCAGCATCCTGAGCATAACCCTGCGTTAAAAACTGCATGGCTTTTGCTGCACGTTCGGGCGTTTTGAGCAAACCCTCCCTGGAACTATCTTCTCCAACCCCTGCAAGAATATCCTGAAAGTGGAAACTCAGGCGGTCGGTGAGTTCATGATCGTAATGATCGCTTTTTTTGTATGACATAGAGGGTGGTGTAACAACTTGAATATAATTTGGTTGACAACCCTGGTCGTTTTTTAAAGTTGACGGAGCAAAATTAGGCTTATTAATCTGCCGCTTAATCCAAGCCGGTCAGGATTTTATCTAAAAAAGTGAAACTTCATGGTTTGGTTGACTTCCTTTGTTGCTTTAGTTGTTTAAAATTTGGGCGGCACAGAATGTTTGCCCCCAACCCCAGAAACTTGCAATATCATGTCTTCGATGAAAAAGACACGTAGTTTATTAGATAGAACCTATGAAGTACTTAGCAGGCGGCCCATATACCACGGGCTTTTCTGGTTGGTACTGTTTTCATTGATGCGGTGGATCGATCAGGGGAATGAAGTTGAAACCTGGTTTGCACTTGGGAATGAGCTAATTCAGTTGTTTTTTTATGTGGTACTGGTGTATTTAAACCTGCTATACCTCATTCCAAACTATCTGGCACGACATGCTTTTGTTTATTTTGGACTGGTGTTGGCAGTTTGTGCCATTGTAACCCCCATAGAGGTGTTGGTTTTGTTTTTAAAATTTTCGAACCAGGATGCTTACCGGGAAAGCCTGGTACAAAATCAGGTTTGGATTTTCTGGGGAAATTTAGTGGTCACTATCATTTCTACTATTTTAAGGGTTATCATGGATTGGTGGCGCTACCAAAATGAAAAGCAGGTGTTGCTGACACAAACCATACAATCGGAACTGAGGTTTTTGAAAAGCCAGATCAATCCGCATTTTTTGTTCAACACCTTGAATAACCTCTACGCCCTGACACTCAAAAAAAGTGACAAAGCACCTGAAATTGTACTCAAGTTGTCGGAGATCATGCGCTACATGTTGTACGAGTGTAATGAACGAAGGGTGCCGCTAAGTCGTGAAATCCAATACATCTACAATTATCTTGATCTGGAACGGCTCCGACAACCCAAGGACGCGGATATACGGTTTATTGTTGAAGGAAACATCAGCAATCAAATTGTTGCCCCTCTGCTGTTTGTCCCTTTTTTGGAAAACAGTTTTAAACACGGGCTGAACCACATGGTTACAGGAGCCGGTTTTGTGCGTCTTAGCCTCCTGGTTTCAGACGAAGACCTCGAATTTTCCATAGAAAACAGCAAAGTTGATCAGATACCAAAGGAAAACCATGCAAGAAGCGGTGGCATCGGATTGGTAAATGTTCGGCAACGACTGAATATTCTCTACCCTGAAAACCACACCCTTGAAATTACCGACGAGCCAAACAGATATGTCGTTACCCTTCGTTTAAAACTGGATCATTAATCAGCAACCACTCAACATTGTCTCTACTTTTGAACAAAAGCACACGATCTTTATGGCAAACAAAGCGTAATTTGCAGGCCTAACCTATCACACACACCTGTAAACAGCTCCGCAGAAGCCAAAAATCCGCGATTCACCATCTTTCAATCTCCACCATGCTTAAAGTAATTATTGTCGACGACGAACCACTTGCACTTGATGTGCTTGAAACCTACATTTCTCAAATGCCGCAACTGGAATTGATGAAGCGCTGTTCAAATGCCCTGGAGGCAAATGACGCCCTCAAAACATACGACGTGGATTTGATGTTCCTCGACATCCAAATGCCTCAATTGACTGGGGTAGATTTTGTTAAAACACTTCAAAATCCGCCAATGGTCATTTTTACTACGGCTTACCCGAATTACGCCATTCAAGGTTTTGATTTGAATGCCCTGGATTATTTATTGAAGCCTATTTCGATCGACCGCTTCATGAAGGCCGTTAATAAGGCCATTGAACAAAAAGAGCTTTCTAACCACGATCACTCGCCGGCCGTGGCCACTGCCAACAATGAGGGTTTGGACTTTTTCTTTGTAAAAGCGGACAAGAAACTGGTGAAAGTCAACTTTGAGGATATCATTTACATCGAAGGCCTGAAAGATTATGTGATTATACGCTTGAATCATGGCCGGGTAATTACTTTACAAACCATGAAAAGTTTGGAAGACAGGCTTCCCAAAAACCGCTTCAAGCGTATTCATCGATCCTATATTGTTGCACTCGACAAGATCATGGCAATTGAAGGCAACATGGTGGAAGTTCAGGAAAAAGACCGACCAAAGTTGTTGCCAATCGGAAAAAATTATCGGGATGAACTGCTCGATTTGATAGAAAAGAACCGGCTTTAATGGGATTTTGTATCCGTTCCAGCGTAAAAAACGTACGGGTTGAAACTTTTTTCTACCGCAAAATCAATATTTGCGTACTTTACGCCCTCGTTTGAGCAACGAACCCCCTAAATTGGTAGGAAGTAATAATCTGCTCTTTAATCATTTTGTTGCTATGCGCATACAATTCAGCCTATCTTGTCAGAAAGGCACCATTATTCCAATCAATTACCAGTCTGAAATTTCAAACTGGATTTTTGCCGTTTTAGCTAATGCGGGCGCCGAACTGTCTATGTGGGTGCAGCAACAGGGTTTTGACCTGTCTTCCCGCACCTACAAGTTATTTACCTTCAGACCTTTGGCCATTTATCCATATGAAATGGATCAGGTTCGACAAGAATTCAAACTGTTGGGTAATCAGGTTAAAGTTGGCATTTCATTTTATTTAAATCCAGCATTCGAACAGCAACTGGTCAATTTATTTCGCCAGGTGCCTTTACAATTAGGCACTCTTGAAGGCCAACCGGCATACTTTGAGGTGAAACACTGGCAGGTGGTTTCCCGGCCTCCTTTTAAAGAGACCATGCAATTCAAAGCTGTTTCTCCCATCTCTGTTACTACCGTTGAAGAAGGCAAGCCGGCAAATCCATACGTATTGCCGGATAATCCGGATTACGACACCAGTTTCTTTCACCATATCATCCGGCGCTTTAAGGCTGCACATCAGTATCGCTCGCTTGCGCAAATGAAATTGCTTGATCCTGCATTTCCAATGCAATACAGGGTGCTTGGCCAGGCAAAATCCAGGCTCATTCACCTGAAAGCCAACTATGATGGAATCCAACAACTACGGGGCTTTACTTACGAGTTTGAAATCAGTGCCCCTATTCCAGTGCTGGAATTTTGTTATTATGCAGGATTTGGTGAATTCCCCCATTTAGGATTCGGGTATGTTGATCTAAAATAAGTATGTATGAAACGACTACTTGGAACATGTATAGTGATCGTTGCATTTTGGGTTTCAGGTTGTGAAAACACAGCACAGGATCATCGGTTAGATCTAATTGGCTATTGGGTAGTGGAAAAGGCATTTCGGGACAAAAAAGAAACTCCTCTCCTGGAGGGCGTTTTTTTTAAATTTGATGAGCCGAGAATCCTGTTAACCAACTTGCCAAACACCAGTGACCTGCCAACAACTTTTGAGTGCAAAAACAACAAAGTAATTCAAAACCTTGCTGTTCCAATTGAATACACCATTCAAAAAATAGACCAGGCCTCTCTGGTGCTTGCTTTTGAAATGAACAACACTCCTTTTGAGTTGCACCTGAAGAAAACGGAACCTCCTCTGATGGAAACCGCTGTAGATTCCTTGCCACCAACTCAAGAGTAATCGCAGAGGGATAATTTTCCTTATCATGGCATCCATTTTTGGTCACGTTGCCGCTTCCACGGCATTAGGGCATACTTTTTTTCCAGATTTCACAAAAAAGCCTGGCCTACTACTCATTGCAGGATTTTGTTCCTTCGCACCTGATCTGGATGTGCTGGCGTTTCGCTTTGGGGTATCTTATGCCAGTCAGTGGGGCCATCGGGGATGGACGCATTCCATCTGTTTTGCCATCGTATTTGGCGCTCTTATCGCGGTTGTCTATGACTACCTGACTAATAAAGGCAAACCGACTATCAAAACAACCTTGTTTTTGATTTTGTGTACGTTGTCGCACCCATTGCTTGACATGCTCACCAATGGCGGAAGAGGTTGTGCATTGTGGTGGCCTATCAGCCAGGAACGCATATTTTTCCCTTTCAGGCCAATTCAAGTTTCGCCAATGGGTATCAGCGATTTTTTTACCCCTTGGGGTATGCGTGTCATAGTTAGTGAAATCTGGTGGATTGGCCTACCTGCCGTAGCAGTGGTGTTAATTGCACGTTTGCGGCGAAATAAATAACCCTCATTTTTTGATGGATAGCACCAGCTTGCCAAATTGTTTGCCTTTTTCCATTTTAGCAAATGCCTCATTTCCTCGCTCCAAAGAAAAAACCTCATCAATGATGGGTCTAATTTGATGCGCTTCAACAAAGTCAAGCATTTGTTTGAATTCTTCAGGGCTACCCATTGTTGAACCAAGCAGAGAAATTTGTTTCCAAAAAACAGGCTGCAAGCTTAGCCCGTTCACCTTTCCAAGCGAAGCGCCGTAAAATCCGATTCTTGCTCCTGGATTGCAAATAGCAGGGAACCTGGCAAAACCATCGCCTCCGGCAGAATCTATGATAACATCAAACCCGCCGGCGGATTGTTTAAGTTGTTTATCCCAATCATCATCGTGATAATTTACGCCACCGGCGATGTTCAACGCGGCAGCATTAAATAATTTTTCTTCACTCCCGGTTGTCACATACACTGTAGCTCCAACCGCAACTGCAAATTGTGCAGCCATTAACGCCACCCCGCCGCCAATACCGGTGATGAGCACTTTTTCTCCCTTTTTTACCATGCAACGGCTAAAAAGCGTCCTCCAGGCAGTCAGCCCAGCCAATGGTAAAGCTGCTGCTTCGTGCCAGGATAAGTGCGAAGGTTTTGGAAACAGGTTCTCCCTGGGCACAGCAATATATTCGGCAAATGTGCCTTGATCGGGCATGCCCAACACCCTGAAATTTTTACCCTGAAAACTTGGAGAATCGCCCCAATCAAGCGCCGGATAAATGATTACAGCCTGACTATTTACAAAACCTGCGCCATCAGAGCCCAAAACACAGGGAAATTTTATTCCAGCGTACAAACCCTGTTGAATGAAAACATCCCGGTGATTCAATGCCGCAGCATGCAATTCAACAGTTTCATAATCAACTGATTGCGTGGGTTGATCGATGCTTGAATATTCCAAAGGAGCATGTGAAGCCGAAAGAATAAGTGCGTGCATACAGTTTTCTGTTTCGCGTGAGAGAAAGGCGTGATTTGTCGGTTTGTTTCAAATTTTAGCAAAACCTTGAACTTATTAGCAACTTTGACGTTTCTTTGTTTTGCTGATTTGCAATGAATCGAAAATTTGGATTTATCATCGTTTACCTTTTAACTGCGTGTATCCTCCTGGAGGATGCACTGCCGTGCTTTTCTGACTTACTGACCACTGAATGGTCAGAAGTCAAGTGTGAAAAAGGGGCTGATGAGGGCAAAGAAAAGGAAGGTGAAGCAAAAGATTTTTTCAAAGTTAAGGATAAGAGTTTAAGCGCCTTCGATTTATTACTCCTTTCGATTGAAAATCGGCATGTTCATCTGCTTGTCTCAGATGCAATTCCTCCAAGTGCAGGCCTGGTCATTTTTTCACCGCCTCCAGAGTTGGGTTAACCTCAACTTTTTTCTGCTTTTTATTTCCAACCCTGCTTCCTGATGAAGCAATGTGTTTACAAAAATGCATTCGCATGCCCATGCATGTGGCGCAATGCGCGTAACTACCTCATCCATTTACATCCTTGAAAAAAAAACTAAACCATGCGTACGCTCAATAAAGAAATGCAAGATTTGATAACCCCAAAAGAGGCCTACAACCTGTTGCGAAAAGGCAATATGCGATTTGTAAGCAATTTAAAAATTAACCGCAACCTGCTCCAACAAGTGAACGAGACCAGGGATGGGCAACACCCTTTCGCAGTCATTTTAAGCTGTATCGACTCGAGAACAGGCGCTGAATTGGTATTTGACCAAGGATTAGGCGATATTTTCAGTATCAGGGTGGCCGGGAACATCCTAAATACAGATATTCTTGGGTCCATGGAATTCGCATGCAAAGTTGCCGGTGCAAAAGTCATACTGGTGCTTGGCCATACCAAATGTGGCGCCATCAAAGGCGCTTGCGACCATGTTGAACTTGGCAATCTGACACATTTACTTCAAAAAGTTAAACCTGCTATCGCAAAAACGCCACTTCACGGCCCAGTAAGCTATACATATATCGACAAAGTGGCTGCCAACAACGTTCACCACG
>JAEUUR010000043.1 GCA_016787465.1 Saprospiraceae bacterium
GAAAACCCAAATCAGCAAACCCATCAACACCAAAAAAGTGCCGACGACCACATAGCCGATCAAAGAGGAAAAAAATGCGTTGATTTCTTTTATGAATATTGGAAACATACGATCAGTATCTAATTGGTCAATTGTTCAAAAACACCATCTATGCATTCTGCCCGACGAAGCTAGAGCTTCGTCAGACGGTTCTTTTGGGCAATTGTTCGAAAACATCATCTTCGCTTTCTGTCCGACGAAGCTAGAGCTTCGTCAGACGGTTCTATTTGGTCAATTGTTGGAAAACATCCTCTACACTGAGCACTTCTTTGTGTAATTCCAACAACGTCAGTTGGTTGGCTACAGCAAAAGCGAATACATCAGCCCGCACGTCTTTATGCGCATCGCTGTATAATTTCCAGGTGTTATGAACGGTGTTTTTAACCAGATCAACGTTTTTGATGGCGGAAAGGCGTTTGGCATCCACTTTTTCCGCAAATTCGACGGTTACAATGCTTTGGCCGCTGAATTGTTGTTTGAGTTCCTGAATGGGCGCATCGGCAACCAGTTTGCCCTTGTTGATAATAATTGCCCGGTCGCACACCGCTTCTACTTCGCCCAGGATGTGCGTGGAAAGGATTACGGTTTTTTCTTTGCCCAGATCTTTGATCAACTGGCGGATTTCCACGATTTGGTTCGGATCAAGGCCGGACGTAGGTTCGTCGAGAATGAGCACTTCGGGGTCGTGCAGCATGGCTTGCGCCAAGCCTACCCGCTGGCGGTAACCTTTGGAAAGTTCACCGATTTGCTTTCCACGGTGACTGGTCAGGCCGGTGCGCTCTACCATTTCATCCACTTTTTTTGAAATTTGCTTCACCTGGTGCAAGCCTGCCGTAAAAGTCAGGTATTCCCGCACATACATTTCCTTGTAAAGCGGATTGTGTTCAGGCAGGTATCCGATGCTCGCCCGGGCTTCTGTGGCGTTTTTATTTACATCAAAACCGCATACCTCCGCCAAACCATCGGTTTGAGGAATGTAGCCGGTAATGATTTTCATGGTTGTCGTTTTACCCGCACCGTTGGGGCCCAGGAAACCCAGTACTTCACCCTTCCGGGCTTCAAAGCTGATTCCGTCGACTGCGCGCTGGGAATCGTAGGTTTTGACAAGATTGGTTACTTTTACAGACATGGAGCTGGATACTGGATATTGGATGCTGGATATTGGATTGCCCCGCGAGCCGTAGGCGAGCCAGAAGCTCCCACACCCACTCTGGATTCGGGAAGGCAAAATTAGTGAAAAGTGCTGGTTGTCGGCAAGCGAACAATTGAATCTGATACTTTTATGGCGAAACAACGAAATTGGCGTCCGGCTGTTTAACTATTGATCATCAGTTTTGACCAAATTCATTTTGCAAATCACCTTGTCGATTCTCCGGCAATCCTATCTACCATGACGATACCATCTCCTTTATTTTCTTTGTTGTTTATAATTGCTTGCAACGCTCCAAACGATCCCCCTAAAACAACCGTTGTAAGTGTGTCGGATACCAGTCGGACAGCCCCTACTCTAGCTGCTGAAAACACGCCAAGTACACCTGACGCAGTTAAAGTCAAGCCGGTTTCGGCCATAAAAACACCGGCACACAAACAAAGGGCAGCCTCCCCAAAACCGAAATCCACTCAAGCGATTCCTCCACAGGAACCCACGTCGACCGCGTTACCTTTGCCATCCATTCAATCGACACCCGACATTCCAAACCACCTCAGATTGGACACCTTACTTCAAAAATACGTCGATGCGTCAGGAAGGGTAAATTACACAGGTTTGAAATCCGAAAAAGCGGCGCTCGATGCCTATTGCCAATCCCTGAGTGATCATCCAGTGGAAGAATCTTGGTCGAGACATGAAAAAATGGCCTACTGGATCAATGCCTACAACGCCTATACCTTGAAATTGATCGTCGATCATTACCCCACCAAAAGCATTATGAATTTCGACGGCGGCAAAACCTGGGATGTAAAACGAATCCGGCTTGGCTCGCGCAGCTACAGCCTGAACAATATTGAAAACGACATCATCCGGCCTCAATTCAAAGACCCACGGATTCACTTTGCCGTCAATTGCGCTGCTAAAAGTTGCCCGCCGCTTTGGAACCATGCCTACACGGCGGAAAACCTGGATCGCGCGCTTGACGAGCGCACCAGGTTGTTCATCAACAATGCCAAATACAACAAGCTGGATGGGCAAAGTATCCAGGTTTCCAAGATATTTGAGTGGTATGCAGCTGATTTTGGAAACTTAATCACGTTTCTGAACAAATATGCCGACAGCCCGATCGCTCCAGTCACTGGCATTCGGTTTCAGGAATATGATTGGAATTTAAATGAATAAGAAAACAGCCGTTATTTCATCTTTTTGAATTCCTTTTCAAACATCTGCTCCAATTGGTTGGCATGCAGGTTTTTGGCGACAATGGTTCTGTCTTTGTTCAGCAGGTAAAGTTCAGGCGTGATATCGACGTAGTATTTCGCGTAGATCGCTTTGTTCGTCGGATCGAACACATTGGTAAACGTAAAGCCCTGTTTTTGTACGAACTCTTTCCATTCCGCATCGGTAGTATTCACGGCGATTCCGTAAAAATCGACGCCTTTGTCTTTCCACTTTTTGTAAATGGCTTCCACCTCTGCCGATTCTTTTTGGCAGTGTTCACAATCGGGATTGAACATAAAAATGACGACCAGCGGCGCCGTTTTTTCATAAATGGAACGCATTTGTCCGTTCACATCCGGCGCTATGACGTCCGGGCCTTTTTTACCCATCAGGCTGGCCTGCATTTCCCAAACATGCTGGCGAAGTTTTTTGATGTTTTCCGGTTTCTCCCAGGTGGCCAATTCTTCGGTGAAAAAATTATTAATAATGTGTACAAAAACCGCTTCACCGTCCATGACGGTTGTTTTGGTGTTTTCGTATTGCAAAGCGATCCAGTTGCTAAAAAACTTGAAGTATTCCGGGTATATCATTACACGCCGGATGAGCGCATCCGAAACTTTGATGAGCGAATCGGGTTGTTGGGGGGTAAGATCTTTGATGTAACGTTTTAATTTATTGGAAATGACCGGCGTATAAAGCAGCCTTGGATCGTTAAAATCTACGTTGTCCCAGAAACGGTTGCGGTAAGAAACCACCTGGCCGATGGTATCTACATCGCCATTTGGTTTTCGCATTTCCCTGAATTCGGGATTTTGGCCGGCATATTTGAACTTGGTAAAAAACAGGTTGGGGTATTGTTTGTAAATTCCATCCAGGTAGGCTTTTCGCTCTGCGACTAACTCATCCTGTCTGGATTTTGCCTGTTGATAATCCGGTGAAGCAGCCGACAAGTTTTTCATTTTTTCGGCTAACAAACCCAATTCGCGGTCTTGTAACGACTGGTATTTGTTGGTTTGATAAAAAAGATCAGTATTCAAGCTGCCCTCAACTTTCATGGAACCGAGCATATCGGAAACATTGGCCCGAAGGGTCAGAATTTGATCGTCTTTATCGATCAGGATAGACAGGTTCTTAGACCCCGGAAGGAGGAAAGTGTATAACCCGGCGGGCAGCGGTGATTTGCGGCGCAGGGTGAAATGACCGTTTGGGTCGACAACGGCCGAATCGGCAATGTAATTTTGATCGCCGAACATGCCCACCAGTTTTGTTTTACCGGCTTGAAGGCCATCGATATAGGCGTCAATTACCGTCGAGTCTGTTTGTGCAGTAAGACGGGAGATAAGGAGCAATGAAAAGAACAGAATCGTTTTCGTTTTCAACGGTGTCATAAAATAACCAACGTTTTATTTATCAAGGTATGGACGTGCAAAGGTAAGTCCGGATACATGTCGATGCCCAGGATTTGCTAAATGTTTGCAAGTTGAATGGAACAACTTATTCTTTTACCCTGCCCAGGCCCAGGGCTTTGAGCATGAGGGTTGGAAGCGGATTTTCCGGTTTTTTCCGTTTGCGCAGATCTAGGTACCATCCTATTTTTTTCAGGATTGGGATTTTGTGAGTTTCCACAAACTCGATCAAGGTGCCGTCGGGGTCTTCGATGTAGGAGAAATAGCCGGCGGCTTCTCCCATATCAAAAGAGCCACTGCTGTCGACGGTGAACGGATGACCTTTCGATGCGCAATGTTGTTTCATTTCGGTCATGCCGGTGATATCGAAACAAAGGTGTATGTAACCCAAATCGCCCCAGAAACGGTTTTCAAAAATTTGTCGCGGTGTGCGGTCGAGCGCCTGAACGAGTTCGAGTTCGCTATCGCCGAGTAACCGGCTAAATGGGCCTTTTCGTTTGTCGGGATGGCGCAACAATACGCGCCGATACCGTCCGAATCCGCCGTCGGCGCCGTTCCAATCGGCAAATTCGCCGCTTTGGTCGTACACAACGGTCGAATATCCGAGCACTTCCTGGTAAAACTGTATGGAACGATCCATGTTACTCACGCCAATAAACGCG
Source organism: Saprospiraceae bacterium (assembly GCA_016787465.1). Classification (GTDB taxonomy): domain Bacteria; phylum Bacteroidota; class Bacteroidia; order Chitinophagales; family Saprospiraceae; genus M3007. Next base: position 4,479 of record JAEUUR010000043.1, read on the forward strand.
CCGTACATCCCCCCGGTGCGGGCAGCTGAAGGCGTTGAAAACCAGTCGTTTGCCTGAACCACTTCAAAGGGGTTTCCCCAGGGGTCTTTCACAAAAAAGTGTTCCAAACCATCGGGTCGCGCGGAGGGATTGGTGAGGATGTTGGCGCCGCTTTTTCTGAGCCGGTGAAAGCAGCCTTGCACATCCATGGTTTTTATTTTGGCAATACCTATGCCCAAATCGCCGAGTTGAGGCTGAAATGCCGGAGGCATGGGCGTTCGGCCGGTGTACTGCCAAATCTCCATTCCACCACCGCCGTTTAAATTCAGGGCAAGGATGGCATGACGGGCTTGCGGTTGTCCGCCGGTATACGGAAGCATCAGCCCCGCAACGGCTGCTTCTTCAAAAATAGGTACGTCCATGCCGAAATGGATACGATACCATTTAAATGCTTCATGTACGTTTGAAACGCCAATGCCGATTTGTTGAATGCCTGAGATGAACATGGATGCTGGATACTGGAAATTGGATGTGAGCCGAAGGCGAGCGAGAACCTCCCACACCTACGCCTCACACTCACCCTGAATTGGCAAAGGTATTAGGAATGCTGAATTATTAAGTACAGAAAATCCGTTGTTGATCATGCTTGCTGTCACACCGAATCAACGTACGTTTGCACTTGAACTAATCGGCGGCCTAAAGGCCTCCTTACATGACCGGCTAAAGCCGGTGTTACCAGAGTATCCAGCATGGAAGATTGGCAAATTGACTTCGAGTGGCTTCATGTACAGAACGTGGTGAAAGACGCCATGCAACGCGAAACGTTGCCCGACCTGAACACCGTATTATTTTTGATCGGCATCCAGGAGCTGGGGCGTTGGCAAAAGAATTTTACCAAAGAAGAAAAGCAGGATTTGATGCACATTGGCGTGTGCAGTTTGTTGTCGCAGAAAGGATATTTCGAGTTTTTGGGCCGCGACCAGGATGGATGGCCTCATTTTAAACAGGTGCTTGAGCTGCCGGCGGCGAATACTTTTGAACAGGAACAACTGTTAAAACGTTGTGCAATCGATTATTTTAAAGGTTGGGTCGATGAATCTAAAAACGATGAAAAACTTTGATTTTCAGCCACTTAAATCCGGTTTCATTTTATATTGAAGAAACTTAACTTTAACTTAATATTAGACAATCGGTTGGTGATAAGCGACCAGCTACCTTCGCCCTCAGATTCCTAACCTGTTCTTTTTTAACTACTAAATCCCTATCTTTATGATGCTGGGTTTCATCGCAGATCTTTCTGCAAATGCATCAGTACTATTAATTGTGTGCCTGGTGGCAGTATGCGCGTTTGAAGCGATCAATGGATTTCACGATACTGCCAATGCTGTAGCCACTGTTATTTACACTAAGACACTTCCCCCTGTTTTTGCTGTTGTTTGGGCCGGCTTCTGGAATTTTCTGGGCGCCATGTTGGGCGGTATCGCCGTTGCCATGGGCATGACGAAATTGATGCCGCTGGCCGATATGATGGCCACTCCGCTCAATGAGAACATTGCCCTTGTGCTTTCGATTCTGATCACAGCCATTGCCTGGAACCTCGGCACCTGGTATTTTGGGATTCCATGTTCAAGTTCGCACACCATGATCGGTGCGCTGCTGGGCGGCGGGTTTGCTTTTTTCAGCGTACACGGCGGTGCCGGACCAAACTGGGACAAAGCAAAAGAAATTGGCATGTCTTTGTTGATTTCTCCGCTTTTCGGCTTTTCATTAGCTATTGGCTTGATGTTTTTATTGCGCATGATGATCAAAAGCAAAACGATCTTCAAATCGCCCGATGAAACCAAAAAAGCCCCACCCATGTGGATTCGAGGCATTTTGGTTACGACATGCACCCTTGTAAGCTATTTCCACGGTAACAACGACGGACAGAAAGGCGTTGGCCTGCTGATGGTGGTCTTGATCGCGTTTATGCCGATGCAGTTTGCGCTCCAGCCCAATTTTAATGCCAGTGAAACACGTACGCACATTGCCGGCATCGAATCCGCTTTGAATGCCTCCGTTGCAGCCGACAGTACCCATGCCACGGCTTATTTGCCATTGACCTCTGCCTGTAAAAAGCTGAGCACTGCTTTAGACAGTTTTCAGGGAAAAGACAAAGCTGGAGTTTTTGCCGTACGCAAAGGCATTCAGGATTTGAATAAAAAACTGGAAGCTGCGATAAAAAGTGAAAGTATCACAGGCGCAACTGCCAAATCAATCAAATCCGAGGTAAAAGCCCTGAAGGCCAACTACGAATACAAGTTGTCGTGGGCAGTTCTTCTGATTTCACTTTGTTTAGGTGCAGGCACGATGGTTGGTTGGAAGCGGATTGTTGTAACCATTGGCGAAAAGATCGGCAAAACCCACCTTACCTATGCGCAAGGCGCCAGCGCCGAACTTTGCGCGGCAGCCACCATCGGTGTAAGCAGTTATTATGGTTTGCCCGTCAGTACCACCCACGTTTTATCTTCCGGCGTAGCCGGCACCATGGTGGCCGAAGGTGGCGTCAAAAACCTGCGCAGGAAAACGATCACAAATATTGCATTGGCATGGCTGTTGACTTTGCCTGTTACGTTTATCGGAGCCGCTGTACTATTCTTCTTGTTCCGAATGTTTGCATAAATAGTTAAGATTCAGGGAAGGCCGACAAAGCCTTCCCTCTCCAATCCCCGGAACATTCCACTTAATTTTCATTTAAGTCATTTCCTAACCTGACTTCTACTATGCTGTTACGTCAATTCGTAGCAGTACTCCTCTTCGTTTGCTTTCTGGGAAGCTTAAACGCACAGGGTACTGCACAAGATTCTGTCAAAAAAACCGCTGAAGTTGCCTCTGTTAAACCCGGCGGCGGCGGTTCAAAATGGTACGATAAAATCAGTATCCGCGGTTATTCCCAATTTCGTTACAACAGGCTTTTGGAAACCAACCCCGACCTCAAATGCGAACAATGCGATCGAAGCATCGGCAAGGGGCAATCATTTTCTTTCCGGCGTGCACGATTGATTTTGAGTGGCAATATTCATGAACGGGTGTTTTTGTACCTGCAGTTCGACTACTCCGCCGATGCAAGCGAAACCAACAAACATTTCCTGCAAGTGCGAGATGCCTATGCCGATTATGCTTTCGACCGGAAAAAGGAATTCAGGGTACGTTTTGGCCAAAGCAAAGTGCCTTACGGTTTTGAAAACCTGCAATCCAGTTCCAATCGTTTGCCACTCGATCGTTCAGATGCATTTAATTCTGCTGCCGCCAACGAACGAGATTTTGGCGCTTTCTTTTATTATGCACCTCAACACATCAGAGAACGATTCAAAATGCTCGTCGACGAAGGGTTGAAAGGTACCGGCGATTATGGCGTATTTGGCGTTGGCCTGTACAATGGACAAACAGCCAACAAGCCGGAATTAAACGACAACCTGCACGCCGTAGCCCGATTGTCGTACCCTTTTAAAACGGGTCGGCAAATTTTCGAACCCGGCATTCAGGCTTATTCCGGCAAGTACACCTTGGCTAAGGATAAGCTTTCCGCCGGCGTAAAGGCATTATCCGATGCCACCTATCTGGATCAACGTGTCGGCGCAACTTTTGTGCTTTATCCTCAGCCATTTGGCATCCTGGCGGAGTACAACAAAGGCAAAGGCCCGGCATTTGATGCAGCTACCGATTCCATCTCATTACAAAATTTGAAAGGCGGATTTGTTACGCTTTCTTACCGCACCAAGATCGGTCAACATCAATGGTTGCAACCGTTTGTACGTTATCAGGTATATGAAGGCGGCAAAAAACATGAAACAGATGCACGCAAGTATGATATGACCGAAACGGAAATCGGAGCGGAATGGTTGCCGCTTAAAAACCTGGAATTGACCCTTTCCTACGTCATTTCACATCGGAAATACGCAGATTTTAAAACGGATTATGATGAAAAAGGGAATTTTTTAAGGATTCAGCTCCAATTGAATTATTAAAAGTTTATTCGTTTCTCTGAACTGAATATCCCCGAAAGTCCGCACCTTTCGGGGATATTTTTTTAGCAGCTATGCGCACCGTTTTTTTTCTTGTTCAGAAAGAATTTCTGCAGATCTTCCGCAACAAGGTCATGCTGCCGCTGCTATTGGTCATGCCCATTTTCCAAACCTTACTGTTGTCGTTTGCGGCGAATTATGAAGTAAAAAACCTGGCTTTGGCGGTGGTTGACCACGATTTAAGCCCGGTATCCCGACAACTTACCGCTAAAATCTGCGGTTCCGGATATTTCAAAATTCAGGATTTCGGGTTTTCTGCGGTTGCGGCCGATGAGGCAATGGCGCTCGACAAGGTGGATATGATTTTGGAAATTCCCGCCAATTTCGAGCGCGATCTGATGCGCCGCGAACCTGGTACTATTTCACTATCCGCCAACGCCATTAATGCCGTTAAAGCTGGCCTGGGTATGGGTTATGCTCAAAATATTGTTCGCGACTTTAGTTTGGAATTGGCAGAATCACAACCGGGTGAAGGGCAAATTCCGGGCGGCATTCAGGTGATTTACAGCAATTGGTACAATCCCAGGCTAGACTATAAAACATTCATGGTGCCGGGTATTTTGGGTGAAATCGTGGCGCTCATTATTTGTTTTTTAACCGCCTTGAACATCGTGCGCGAGCGTGAAATGGGCACGATTGAGCAACTCAACGTTACGCCGGTGCAGAAATGGCAATTCATCCTCGGCAAACTGCTTCCCTTCTGGTTGTTATCACTTATCATGATGACTTTAGGGCTTGCTGTTGGTAAAATGGTGTTCGACACGCCAATGCTGGGTGATTTGAAACTGGTATTTGCCTATACCGCCACATTTACCCCTTGTATGCTTGGGCTTGGTTTTTTGATCTCCAACTTTGCCGACTCTCAACAACAGGCCATGTTTACCGCCTGGTTTTTTATGTTGATATTTATTTTAATGTGCGGATTATTCACCCCCGTCGACAGTATGCCGGAGTGGGCACAATGGCTGAATATGCTGAATCCGGTGAAGTATTTTGTAGAATTTATGCGACTGGTGCTGCTGAAAGGCGCTGGCTTTAGTGATATTCGCGAAAACTATTTTTCGGTGCTCACCTATGCGATTGTTGTAAACGGCCTGGCCATTTGGACTTACAAAAAGCGGGCATAAACCTCCTCGATGGCAGAAAAAATAACAGAATCGGATTCAAAATACCGGCACCTGGAACAAATGGGTGTAGAAGAATTGCTGGTACACATCAATACGGAAGATCAACTGGTTCCAATTGCTGTTTCAGGCGCCATTCCACAAATTACCGCCTTGGTTGAGTCGCTTGTACCGAAAATGCGGGAGGGAGGTCGTTTGTTTTATATCGGCGCCGGCACCAGCGGCCGGCTTGGCGTTGTAGATGCTTCGGAAATACCACCCACCTTCGGCGCTCCGCCTGGCTGGGTGATCGGCATTATCGCCGGCGGCGACCAAGCGATTCGCAAGGCGGTTGAACACGCCGAAGATAGCGAAACACAAGCCTGGATCGATCTAAAAGCTTTCCAAATTGACACCCTCGATACGGTGATTGGCATTGCCGCCTCAGGCGGCACGCCATATGTGGTGCATGGACTAAGGGCTTGCCGGGCAGCTGGAATCACGACCGGTTGCATCACCTGCAACCCTGGAGCGCCGGTGATCGCCGAAGCTGATTTTCCTGTTTTAGCGGTGGTTGGGCCGGAATTTGTGACTGGCAGCACCCGAATGAAAGCTGGCACGGCTCAAAAACTGATCCTGAATATGATCTCCACGGCAACGATGATCCGACTTGGGCGGGTCAAAGACAATAAAATGGTGGATATGCAACTTACCAATGCCAAGCTCATCGACCGCGGCGTACGAATGGTACAGGACGCAACAGGCCTGGTTTATGAATCGGCTAAAACCCAATTGTTAAAATGGGGCAGCGTGCGGGAAGCCGTAGAGCATCACTTTTCGAACCAGACTTTGGACTGATTATCGACGTCGCCGTTGTAGTTGATAAAAATTTCTTCTCCGGCCTGGATAGGATTCACACAATAAAAATCGATGGTTTGATTTTCAAAATCCATCCCGTATTCCGCGTTGGGGGTATAGGAATGGTTGTATAACGAACCGTACCCCAGGCATAACGCATACCAATCCCCTTCTTCACCCCAGTCAAAATAGTAGTCGTCGAGTACCGTTTGACGTATATGCGGTAATTGTGCTTTGGGGATCAAAATGACCGGGCATACTTCAATGACTTCGCCCGCTTCAATATCCCGGCCGGCGAATACACCGTGGCCGTGAATGTCGGAATTTGCGAAAAAAATTGGGGCTTGTTGCAGTGACATCTTATGAGTTAATTTTCTCCATTTCAGCCATCAATGCATGAACGCCGTTCTCCGACATGGGCGCCAAAGGCAGGCGAACTTCCCGGCTGCATAAGCCCTGCAATTCCATGGCTGCTTTTACGCCAACCGGATTACCCTCGGCAAACAACAGTTTGTACAGTTCGAGCAGTTGAAAATTCAGGCGCTGGGCTGTTGGTAAATCTTGTCGCAAAGCAGCCCGAACCATGTCAGTAAAAGGTCGAGGGGCTGTGTTGGCGATAACGGACACTACCCCATCGCCGCCGGAGGCAATCAGGGGCAATGTGATAAAGTCGTCGCCGCTGAGTACCAGGAAATCTTTTGGCCGCCCTTTGATGATCTTCATAATCTGGTAGATATCGTCGGAAGCTTCTTTGACAGCGATAAACTTGTCGCTGCCATGTGCCAGGCGCAGGGTAGTTTCCGCGGTCATGTTAGACGCCGTACGGCTTGGCACATTGTAAATAATGATCGGGCGGGGCGATGCATCAGCCAGGGCCATGTAGTGTTGAAAAATGCCTTCCTGGCCAGGTTTGTTATAAGCAGGGTTGCTGGAAAGCAGAGCATCGATTCCTTCAAAATTGAAACCCTTTATTTTTTCAACCATCGCGGCCGTGTTGTTTCCACCGAACACTCCGGCGACAAACGGCAGGCGCCCCCGGTTGACTTTGATGGTAAAATCGAGGATCTGGCGGTGTTCTTCATCCGAGGTGGTGCTCGATTCGCCCGTCGTGCCCAAACTGACCAGAAATTCTACGCCGCCTGCGATTACGTGTTCGATCACGCGCTCCAGCGATTCCCAATCAATTTGGCCATTTTTAAAGGGTGTAACCAGCGCCACACCGGTTCCGCGTAATTTTTCTTGCAGGTTCATGGTTTGGTTAGGACGATTTTATCAAGATAGATGCGCAATTGTTCTATAAAATAGCGAAAACCTTTCCCTTCCGGTATTTCCAATTGCATATCGAAATCGTTGGCAAAACGGGTGGAAAGACCGATTTTCATTGAAGCTTTGGAAGCGGAGGCCAACCATGCGAGTTGGGGCTGTTCATCTGGATTATAGGAAAGCAACAAATCAAACTGCTCTTTGGCAAATGCGGTGGCTTTTTCGCTTTTAGGCAACCCGGCCCAGGTAGTTTCTTTGGATGTAAAACACTCGAAACCGAGGTTTTCAGGCGCCTGTTTAGCTTGAAAAAAAGCGAACAGTCTGGTTTTTTTGCCGGCTTTTTCCAATCCTTTAGCCCATTCCGTTATTTCTTTCCGGGTATTTTCGTTGGTTGCATCGAATATGATTCCAATACTTTTTGCGCTGTCGAAATGGTGGGGGTTACGAAGCCTGGTTTGGCTTGCAATCAGTTTGGCAAGTGCATTTTTAAAAAAAGCGGAACGAATCTGGTTCAGCATATGATGGTGGTCGGTGGGGATAATTGAAACAATCGCCTCTTGTTTTTGGGTTAATGGCGTTAAGAATTGGTCACTTTGCAGCCGTTGTCGGCAGCCTGCGGTAGTGGCCCATTTTACTGTATTTGTCGATACGTGTGATGATTCGTTGATCCGGATCTTGTGGCCCCACGAGCGCCAATTCTTTTTTAATGTGTGTTTTCAGGACTTCCGCCATTTGCTCAGGCGCATTATGACCTCCACCCAGCGGTTCTTGCACGATTCCGTCGATCAGTCCGAAAGACAACATATTATCGGCGTCGAGTTTGAGCGCTTCTGCTGCCTGTTCTTTAAAATCCCAGGAGTGCCAGAGAATGGAAGAACAGGATTCAGGTGAAATTACCGAATACCAGGTATATTCTAGCATGAATACTTTATCGCCCAGGCCGATGCCCAAGGCGCCTCCTGAAGCGCCCTCGCCGATGATGTAGCACAGGATCGGCACACGCAACTGAGCCATTTCAAACAAGTTTCGGGCAATGGCTTCGGCTTGGCCGCGCTGTTCTGCTTCGAGTCCCGGGAAAGCTCCAGGGGTATCGATGAGGGTTACAACGGGAAAACCGAATCGTTCAGCCATTTTCATCAGACGCAAGGCCTTGCGGTATCCTTCCGGGTTTGCCATACCGAAATTGCGGTATTGGCGCATTTTGGTATTCACTCCTTTTTGATGTCCGATTATCATTACGGTTTGGCCGTCGATATCTGCCAGACCTCCAATGATCGCGTGGTCGTCGCCGGCATAACGATCGCCATGCAGCTCGATGAATTTCCGGCACATGGTTGTAACAAAGAACAAAGTATAAGGGCGTTCGGGGTGCCTGGAAAGTTGCACCTTTTGCCACCCGGTCAGGTTGGCATAAATTTCCTGGCGTTTTGCTTCAATTTTACCTTCCAGCTCCTGCACCATTTCGGAAACGTCAAGTTCGCCTTTCTCTCCTACTTCCCTGAGTTTCTCCAATTGTTCGTACAAGGCTTCGAGTGGTTTTTCAAAATCCATGAAGGTCATTGACATGGCTACAAGCAGATTGGTGATCCCGTATTGAATTTAACGGGCGACAAAGGTAAACCTGTTGTGGTGATTTTTGAACAGATAAGTTTTTTGGAATTTTTTTTGATAAAAATTTGTTGGTTAATTCCAGAGGCTATTATCTTTGCCGCGCTTAAAACGAAAGGATTGGTAGTTCAGTCGGTTAGAATGCCGCCCTGTCACGGTCCCGAGTAATCGGGACGGGGTCGAGTCCCGACCAGTCCGCAAACAGTGAAGTTCTTTTTAAGTAAAAATATTTGGATTGGTAGTTCAGTCGGTTAGAATGCCGCCCTGTCACGGTCCCGAGTAATCGGGACGGGGTCGAGTCCCGACCAGTCCGCAAACAGTGAAGTTCTTTTTAAGTAAAAA
>JAEUUR010000071.1 GCA_016787465.1 Saprospiraceae bacterium
TCCGGCGACAAACGCATCGACGAGTACTACTGGCTCAACGAACGCGACAACCCGGCCGTAAAATCATACCTGGAAGCAGAAAACCGCTACGCTGATTCGGTGCTGGCGCCCGTAGCCGGTATGCGGGAAAAACTGTATGCCGAAATGAAAGCCCGAATAAAAGAAGACGATTCCACCGTGCCCTATTTCAAAAATGGCTACTGGTACGTTGTGCGTTTCGAAACCGGAAAAGAATACCCCATTTTTACCCGCAAAAAAGGCGACCTGAACGCCGCGGAGGAAATCCTCGTGAATGTGAACGACCTGGCCGCCGGCAAGGAATATTGCCAGTTCGGCGGACTTCAGATCAGTCCCAACAACCAACTCATGGCTTACTCGGTCGATTACTCAGGGCGCAACCTGTTCAAAGTGTATTTCAAAGACCTCGCCTCCGGCAAATCACTGCCCGAATCATTCGACATCGGCGGCTCCTTCGGCTGGGCCAACGACAATAAAACGCTTATTTACGATACGAAAGACAAGGTCACCCTGCGTAACGACAAAATCTGGCGCCACGTGCTCGGTACCCCTCAAAAGCAGGATGTGCTGATGTACCATGAAACCGATGAAACGCAATACGCTTACATGGGTAAATCAAAGTCTGAACAATACTTTTTTATCAATTCGGCTTACACCCAAACGGTGGAAGTCCGCTACCTCGATGCCAACAACCCCGCCGGCGAATTCAAGGTGATCCGTCCGCGTGAAAAGGATTTTTACTACGACGTCGAACACTGGAACGACCAATTCCTCATCCGCACCAACTGGGATGCCAAAAACTTCCGCCTCATGCAGGCGCCCGTGAACGACCCGCGCCGCGAAAACTGGAAAGATGTGCTGCCGCACCGCGACGACGTGCTGCTCGACGGCTTTACCGTGTTTAAAGACTTCCTCGTCACTGCCGAACACAAAGGCGGGCTCAGTCAGGTGCATATCGTTCGCTGGAACGACAAGGCCGATCACTACATCGACACCGGCGAACCAACCTACGCCTGCTTCATCGATAACAACCCCGAATTCGATACCAAAACCCTGCGCTATGGTTTCTCCTCGATGAAAACGCCTACAACCATCATCGATTACAACATGGAAACCCGCGCCAAAGAAGTGAAAAAAGTGGCGCCTGTGCTCGGGGGCTACGACCCCGCCAACTACGCCACGGAATTCGTATGGGCCACCGCCCGCGACGGCGTGAAAGTGCCGGTTTCACTGGTGTATAAAAAAGGCCTCAAACGCGACGGCTCCGCGCCTTGCCACCTGACTGGCTACGGCAGTTACGGCTCCAGCTACGACCCCTACTTCAATCGCGATAAAGTCAGTCTGCTCGACCGTGGTTTCGTGGTCGGTATCGCGCACATACGCGGGGGCATGGAAATGGGCTACAAATGGTATGAAGACGGCAAAATGATGAATAAAATGAACACGTTCAACGATTTCATCGACTGCTCGGAATTTCTCGTGAAAGAAAAATACACTTCTTCCGACCGCCTCTTTGTGGAAGGTCGCTCGGCCGGCGGTTTGTTGATGGGCGCCGTCACCAACATGCGCCCCGATCTGTTCAAAGGCGTCATCACCGGTGTGCCGTTCGTGGATGTGCTCACCACCATGAGCGATCCATCCATCCCGCTTACCACCGGCGAATACACCGAATGGGGCAACCCGGCTATTCAGGCCGAATATGAGTACATGAAAAAATACTCGCCCTACGACAACCTCAAACCTGGCAACTACCCGAACCTGCTGGTACTCACGTCGTTCGCTGATTCACAAGTGCAGTATTTTGAACCCGCCAAGTACGTAGCCCGCCTGCGCGATCTGAAAACCGACAAAAATGTGCTGCTGTTCAAAACCAACATGGCCGGCTCCCACGGCGGCTCTTCGGGTCGTTTTAAACGCCTCGAAGAACGCGCCATGGAATACGCCTGGATGATGGGCCTGCTGGGTATGGACGGCTCTGAAATGAAGCAATAGGTAGCACGGGCTTCAGCCCGTCGGTACGAAGCCCTTCAGGGCTTAACAAAGAACACGCAAGCTACTTGATCGTAAAGTCGATTTACAATTATTGGGTTTGTTGCCAAAAAAAGCATTGCTTTTCAAAATTTACGATCAAATGTGCTGCGTTTTGTGCGCCATTTTCTGCGAATTCTGCGGGAAAACAACTTGTGAGCCAGCCACTAAAGTATTTACACAAAAACGCACGATCCGATGCTAAAACCGATATCCACCTTCGCTTTAATCTTTTCCATCCCATTTTATACCCACGCGCAAAATCTGGAACGCGTTCAAACGATGGGCGGCACAGAGGTCGACTTTGGCAACACCATCGCTGTAGATGCATCCGGCAATACCTACCTGACGGGCTATTTTAGCACCACCATTGACGCCGACCCAGGCCCGGGCGAACACCTGCTCACTTCAAATGGAGCCCGGGATATTTTTATCCAGAAACTGGATCCGGCGGGTAATCTTTTGTGGGCGGTTGGCATCGGAGGCCCGGGAGGAGAAGAATCCGGTTGCCTGGCCCTGGATGAAGCAGGAAATATATATTTGAGTGGCTTGTTTGCTCAGACTGTCGACTTCGATCCCGGGCCAGCAATATCTCCCCTTTCTACCCAAAGTGGTTACGAAGCTTTTGCGCTAAAGTTGGACCCCGATGGGCAATTCGTATGGGCCAAACAATTTTCCGGAAACAACTTTTCCCTGGGCAATCAAATTGCCATTCAGGACAATGCCGTTTACCTGGCTGGCGAATACAAAGGCGATATGGATGCCGACCCAGGCCCCGGTTCGTATATCCTGAATAGCATAAATAGTAATTGGGGCGGGTTTATCCTGAAACTCGATACCGACGGCAATTTTAAGTGGGCGGCCAATTTCAATACATTCAATGGCATGGCCTTGCAAAGTGTGGCCATTGCCAAAGACGGCGGCGTTGTGGTGGTAGGCTGGTTCACAGGCTCCGTTGATTTCGATCCGGGTTCAGGCTTCGCGAATTTAACATCCGGCGGACAAGATGATATTTATGTTCTAAAACTGGACAGTTTAGGCGCCTACCAATGGGTACAGCGAATCGGAGGCGGAGGAACAGATGTTGCATTCGATGTCAAAACCGATGCAGCAGGAAATGTCGTGATTGGCGGCTGGTTTTCAAGTACAGTCGATTTTGATCCGGGACCTGGCGTTTTTCAATTGAGCACGCCCTTTGCCACTGCATATCTATTAAAGCTAAGTCCGATCGGTAGTTTCATTTGGGTAGCTAAAATTACCGGTACCGGGTACAATCAAATCAACAGCATGGCCATTGATGCATCCGGAAATATTTATGCCGGCGGGGAGTTGAACGGCTCCGCCGATTTTGACCCGGGGCCTGGGGTGGCAACCTATTCTGTCAACTCATTTCAAGGGGCTTTTTTATGGAAAGTGGATTTCTCTGGTCAATACAACTGGACGAAGGTGATGGAAGGCAAAGGCATTGCCTCCTGCGTAGCAGTGGATCAGAAAGGTTCGGTATATACTACCGGATGGTTTTCTGAAATAGTGAATTTTGACCCAGACGCAAGTAACCAACAAGCTACCGCCCAGGGGTATTATGACATCTACGCCTTAAAATTCAGTCAGGAAAACCTGTTTGAAGGGCGCATTTTTTACGACGAAAACCAAAACGGTGTTCAAGATGGTTCGGAACCCGGGGTCAACGGAATCGTTTTTGAAGCGGTCCATGCCAAGAAGTTTGCGCAAAGCAACCAACTGGGAAGTTTTTATTTCTACGACCCGATTCTCGGCGATACCGTGGCGCCAAAAATTTCCTACCCGGATTGGACGGTAATGCCGGTGTTCGCGGTGCCCGACTCCAACCACACGCCCATGCTGTTTGCCGCTAACGGCCCCCTGGTAAAAGATGTGTGTATCTCCATCGTAGAACTCACGCCTTTCCGCCCTGGGTTTTTCACAGATATTGATATCCAGGTGGTAAACGTCGGTATGGTAGAATTGGATTCGCTGCTGGTACGAATGCGTTTTGTGGTAAATACCTTTCCTGATCCGCTGGAGTACGTCAGTGCCATACCGGCGCCTTTTTCAATTTCATCTGATGAGTTAAAATGGGAGGTGTCACATTTGGGCTTGTTCGAAACTTATACCATTCGGGTTAAACTCCGAACACCGCCAAGCACAGGAACTGGTATGCCAATATTGATCTCCTCCTCGGTCATTTTACCCGATGATGTGAACCCCAATAACAACGGTTCGCGCATCGAAGGTATTACAGTTGGTTCTTTCGATCCGAACGACAAACAAGTGACGCCCGCGCAGGTCGATTTTTCGGTCGTCGATACCACCGATTTGCGGTATGTGGTGCGCTTTCAGAATACAGGCACTTACCAGGCCGATTTTGTCGTGATTCGCGATACCTTATCACCCCAATTCGATTTGTCTACCTTAAGGGTGCTTGCGGCTAGCCACGCATATACATGGCGCGTTTTCGGTCCCCGCGTTTTGGAGGTGCGGTTCGATCATATAAACCTGCCCGATAGTACATCCAATGAACCGGAAAGCCACGGCTACGTCGCCTTCAGTATTCGACCCAAACCCGGCCTGGAGCTTGGCGACTCCATCACCAACCGGGCGGGTATCTATTTCGATTACAATGCGCCGGTGATCACAAACACAACGGCGATGAAGGTCGTGGAACTGTCAGGTACCCGGCAACCGCTAGCCGAAGCCTGGGAGTTCACGGTGGCGCCCAACCCGGGCGGCTCCGGCAAACCTTCTTTTTTACATTTCAAACAACCATTATCCTTACCCACCCAAGTCGTGATTACAGATGGACTAGGGCGTGCAATTTTTTCCAGAATGCTCGAAACAGGCCAAACCGTGTTTGAGTTGCCTCTTTTGCCCACCGGCGCCTACGTCGTACAGGTGCGCGCGGGCGAGCGGACCTATGGCAAGGTTTTGGTGCGTATTTAAAATGCTCAAATCAAAAACGACCTGATTGAATGGTTTCCACACGTAGTTTGCTTTTATTGTTGTTGTTGTCGGCCTCGCTCGAGGCGTTTTCACAGATCAGTTTCAATTGGGTCAATACCCTGGGGGCCGGCACGAGAGCCCATGCCATGGTGCGGACGAATGCCGGCGACCTGTTTGTAGGCGGTTTTTTTAGCGGCAGCCAGGCCGACTTAGACCCCGGGCCGGATACTTTTTTGGTGAATGCTCCTACCACGGTACATAATTATTTTGTATCAAAATGGGATCCAAACGGCCAAATGCAGTGGGTTCGCACCTTCAAGAAGGGATTCAATAGCAAACTTTCCGCTATTCAAGCGGACGCCCAGGGGAATATGCTGGTGGCAGGCTTTTTTGGCGATTCGATTCGTTTTGAAAACGGCCAGCATTTTTACAGCAAAGGCGGCTTCGATGCTTATTTGGCCAAATACAGCCCAATAGGCGATCTCCTTTGGGTGCATACATTCGGCTCCCCATTCGCAGAGGAAGCGAATACCCTCTTGATCGACCCCGACGGCAACCTGCTGTTGGGAGGCAAGTTCTCAGGAACTGTGGATTTTGACCCCGCACCGGGCGCCGAGCATCTGGAAACGGGCGTCCAACTGGGGCAGGCCTTTGTGCTGAAACTGGACGCTGACGGTCAATTTGTTTGGGTGCGCAGTTGGGATGGCGCCGGTTCCGGCTACCGAAGTTGGTGCCAAAGTCTGGCACTTGATCAGGAGCAACACCTGCTGATGACAGGCACGTTTTACGAGGATATCGACTTCGATCCTGGCCCGGGTACACAGGTGTCGACGGCTATCATCGCCAATGCCATTATTTTGAAAATGGATCTCGATGGAAACCTTGTTTGGGCCAAAACCCTCAGTGGAAGCAGCAACGAATTTGGCATGTCTATCGTTTCCGATCCCAAAAACAATATTTTGCTTGCCGGAGAATTTTTTAATATCCTCGACGCCGATCCGGGACCGGGTGTATTTAGCATGACCTGCGGCTCCAACCGCGATGTGTTTATCCTGAAATTGACACAGAATGGAGATTTTGTATGGGCCACCCAAAATAAGGGTGATGGACTGGGAAAGGTTGTATCTATTCAGACAGATTTCGATGGAAATGTATACACGACGGGCACCTTCGATAGCTACGAAGATTTCGATCCCGGGCCGGATAATTTTTATATGTTTTCTACGGGTACCTTCAACGACAAAACCGATATTTTCGTTCAAAAATTGAGCGATGCGGGCCGTTTGATACAGGTTTTTCAATTGGGGGGAACGAGCGACGACTTTGTGTATGATATGCATGTGTACCCCAATGATGAATTATTGCTTTGCGGAAGGGTATCAAACCAGGTTGATTTCGATCCCGGCCCGACCCAGCAACTAATTACCCTTGCTCCTTCCGGCTCGGCATTTTTCCTCCTTACCTCACAAAATTGGAAATACGAAGGCGTCGTGTTTCAGGATTTGAATAACAATGCCATTCAGGACGCAGATGAACCAGGCTTGCGTGGCGTGTTGGTGGGCGCCAGGGAACATGAAACAGTGGCTGAAACCAATTCGGAAGGTGTGTTCCGGCTTTATCAGGATTTGTCGGAAGACACCATTTTGCTCGCTCAACCCAAGCCGTATTGGACGGTCACTCCGGTTTCGCTGGCAGCAGATACCTCACAAACAGGCTACAATTTTGCCGTTAGCATTCCATCGGTGAAAGATGTTTGTCTTACCGCGGTGGAATTCGTGTCTTTTCAGCGAGGCTTCCCTTCCACCGTTCATATTCAGGTAGTGAATGCGGGGTCTTTGCCCCTCGATTCCATTCCTGTGCGCTTGCGCATCACTTCCCAAACCGACCAAAATCCGATTTCATTTGAAGGCGCTGTTCCGCCGTATATTTTTGAGGAAAACAATGAAGTGCGATGGTTGGTTGATCATCTGGAGCCGGGCGAAAAAACGGTAATCCTGCTTCGCATTAAAACAGCGGCCAACTCCGTACTCGGTGAAGAAGTGCGCATTTCTGCCAGCGCTATCTTAGACGACGATGCCGATCCGTTCAACAATGGCTCTCGCATCGTCGGTAATATTTTTGGTTCCCACGATCCGAACGATAAAAAAGTAACACCCGCCACCGTGGAACCGACCATGCTCGACACGACGGAATTCAGGTATGTGATCCGCTTTCAAAACACCGGGAATTTTCCTGCCAGTTTTGTGGTGATCCGTGATACGTTGCCCAACAGCCTGGATATTTCTACGTTGAATGTATTCGCCGCCAGTCATCCTTATACCTGGCGCATTATCAATCCGCGAGTACTCGAGTTTTATTTCGATCCCATTAACCTGCCCGACAGCACCAGCAACGAACCCGAAAGTCATGGATTTGCAGCTTTTACAATCCGGACAAAACCCGGTCTCAGCCTTGGCGATTCTGTTGTGAACCGCGCCGGCATTTATTTTGATTTTAATGAGCCGGTCATTACCGACTATTCCGTGATGAAAGTAACTGTAGCTTCTTCGGTACATTCGCCCTGGGAAGCCGATGAACTGAATTTTTCACTCACCCCGAATCCGGTTTCCAACGAAAGCAGCGTCCGGATAGAAACGCCCTACGAAGAAATAACAGTGGAGTTATACGACCAAATGGGCCATAGGCTGCGTATGAGCAATAGCAAGATTGTGTCGCTCAACGGATTACCCGCAGGCGCTTACTTCATACAGGTGCGCGCGGAGGGTAGGGTAGGAGGCAAGGTGCTGGTGATAAAATAAATTTTGCCATACCTTGTCACATTCATTTCTTCCCTGGATTATACCTCATTATTTCACCTACTAATCTAATTTGACATGAATTGTTCTTTTTTTAACCCAATTAAACTTAAAACTATTTGGATTTTTTTGCCGGC
>JAEUUR010000090.1 GCA_016787465.1 Saprospiraceae bacterium
GCGGCTGATACGTTCTTTATCGTTGGTGCGGGTGTTCAGCACGTAAGAGCCGGCGTCAAGTTTACCGGAGTATACGCGAATGAAGCACAAACGGCCTACAAACGGGTCGGTTGCGATTTTAAACGCCAGGGCCGTGAAAGGATCGTTTACAGAAGGTTTGCGGGAAACCTCCGCATCCGTTTTCGGGTCGGTTCCTTTTACAGCTTCGATATCGATCGGCGCCGGCAGGTAGTAAGAAGCTGCGTCGAGGCAAGCTTGAACACCTTTGTTTTTGAACGCGGATCCGCACATGACAGGCGTCATTTTCAGGTCGCAAACAGCGGCGCGAACGGCAGCACGCATTTCTTCTACGGTGATGCTGTCCGGATCGTCGAAGAATTTTTCGAGCAGGTTGTCGTCGTAACCGGCGATTTCCTCGATGAGGGCCTGACGTTGTTCGTGCACGGTTTCTTTCAGGTCATCGGGAAGCGGAATGACGTTGTAGGTCATACCTTGATCGTGTTCGTTCCAGATGATAGCCTGGTTGGTTACGAGATCGACCACGCCTTTGAAGTTGTGTTCGGAACCGATGGGTACTTGCAATGGAATTGCGTTGGCGCCCAATTTGGCTTTCATATCTTTCACCACCATCATAAAGTCGGAGCCTGCACGGTCCATTTTATTCACGAAACCGATGCGAGGTACGCGATAGTTATCGGCCAGGCGCCAGTTCGTTTCCGACTGTGGCTCAACACCGTCGACGGCAGAGAAAAGGAACACCAGACCGTCCAGAACGCGCAATGAGCGGTTCACCTCCACGGTGAAGTCAACGTGGCCGGGCGTGTCGATGATGTTGAAATCGTATTTTTGGCCTTCTACCGTCCACTGACATTTGGTAGCTGCGGAAGTGATCGTGATACCACGTTCTTGTTCCTGCTCCATCCAGTCCATGGTAGCTGCGCCTTCGTGTACTTCACCAATTTTATGGTTTACACCGGTGTAGTAGAGCGTGCGCTCCGTGAAGGTCGTTTTGCCCGCGTCGATGTGGGCGGCAATTCCGATGTTACGGGTAAACCGGAGGTCGTTTGCCATGAATTGTTAAGTTAAGATGAATGATGGTTTATTTTTTCAAAAATTTCGCAAACGGTTTAAATATTTGCTTGCGTTAAAATGAAATTTCGAGAAATTCCATTTTGAATTTTAAAAGTTCTGAAAAACAAAAGTAATGCCAATGTTTTCCAGTCCTTTAAAAATGCCAATACCGCCGAAAATTGTCCTCGCAAATTTTAATAAAAGTGCGGGGGCAACTCTGGCGGTAGGTGCGGCTGAAAAGCGGCTTAGGCCCTGAAATGGGCGAAAGCGCGGTTGGCTTCGGCCATTTTGTGAGTGTCTTCGCGTTTTTTTACAGCGTTGCCTTCGCCTTTGGATGCGGCGATTACTTCTGCTGCGAGTTTTTCAGCCATGCCTTTGCCGCTGCGGGCGCGGGCGTATTTGATGAGCCATTTCATTCCGATGGAAATTTTCCGGTTAGCGGGAAGTTCCGTTGGAATTTGGAAGGTTGCGCCACCAATACGGCGGCTGCGAACTTCTACTTGGGGCATGACGTTGTTGAGTGCCTTTTTCCAGACTTGCAACTCGTCCTCGTTGGTGCGGCCTTTTACAATGTCTAATGCATCGTAAAAAATGCCATATGCAACGCCCTTCTTGCCTTCCCACATCAGGTTATTGACGAAACGTGTTACCATCGTGTCGCTATAACGCGGATCGGGAGCCAATACTCGAGGTTTCGGTTTGTGCTTACGCATTTTTAATTAATAATGAGTGATGAATGTTGAATGATGAATATTTGAATGTTTTGAAGATGGATGGTGGATGATCAATCAGATTTTAAAAACCCTTATTCATCATTCATCATTAAACATTCATCATTAAAAATTTACTTCTTCGGACGCTTGGTGCCGTATTTAGAGCGGCTCTTGTTACGCTTCTGAACACCGGCAGTGTCCAATGCGCCACGCACGATGGTGTAACGTACACCGGGAAGATCTTTTACACGACCGCCGCGCACCAACACAATGGAGTGCTCTTGCAGGTTGTGGCCTTCTCCCGGAATGTAAGCAATTACCTCAATACCGTTTACCAAACGAACTTTGGCTACCTTGCGGAGCGCAGAGTTTGGCTTCTTCGGCGTTGTGGTATACACACGCGTACACACGCCACGCTTCTGCGGGCTGGACGCTAATGCGCGGCTCTTACTTTTGTACTCTACCTTTTCGCGGCTGTTGCGCACCAATTGGTTGATAGTAGGCATACCTTCCTTGGCTAAAAAATTATTATAACTCGTTCAAAATCAATGAGAAAAGCACAAAAAAAGACATGCCTCCCTCAAAAGCGAACGCAAAGGTAACGCTTTATGCCTTTATTTTCCAAATTTGGTTTAAAAAAAGTAGAA
>JAEUUR010000093.1 GCA_016787465.1 Saprospiraceae bacterium
GGGCAAGGTTTTTGGAAAGTGCTACACCATGCTTTCCGATGAAGGAATGGCCAGGGATGCAACCCAGGATATTTTTATCAAAGTACTGCTCAACTTATCCAAATTCACCGAACAGTCTTCATTTTCTACTTGGGTATATTCAATTACCTACAACTTTTGCATAGACATCATTCGTAAGAAGAAAAAAAACTTGCTGATCTTTTCAGAAGATGTAGGCCGAATCAGTTCGGAAACAGAAGTGGAATTGCCTGATAGCGTGATTTTAGAAATGGAAACCAAGCGCCTGGAAAGAGTCATGGAATTGATTCCCCCGGGCGACAAGGCGATCCTTGTCATGAAATATATCGACGATATGCAAATTAAAGAAATCGCCGATGTGCTTCAAAAAACCGAAAGTGCCATTAAGATGCAAATCATGAGGGCCAAAGCGAAAGCACAATCAATTTATGAAGACCTTTTCGGCAAAGAGCCGATAGGAAACTGACAAACACTTAATCATCCAAATCCGATTCTTTAAATCCTCACTTCGGTGATCAAACACGATCCGCTATGCATAACAACCTTAAAAAGTTGCAAGAAGAGCGGGAGGCAATGCTGCCACCAGAACTCGAAGACCGCGTGACTGCACACCTGGGCACGATGGCCTACTTCGGCAATTTAATTGAACTATTTGTCCCGAATGCCCTTCAAGTGGTAGTCCGCATGATTGGCGGCGATGATATGCCATGCCTGCAACGTACCCAAAAGCGCCCCAAACCTGCTCCCGACTGGCGGAAACGCCCACCGATAGAGGGTGGGGGAGAACCAGGTTCCAATTTGTGAGTATTGTGGGTACAGGGCCCTTTTAATCCGAATTTTCGATGCTGAAATTTTAATCCTGCTCGTTCCACATGCCGACTGAACACGATCATACAATCTTCCTAAACTTGAAATATGGATTTTGAACATGGCCCTATTGGCCAACTCATCAAGCAATTTTCCGCATTTTTCCCAAAATTCATCGGCGCCTCATCGATCCTCCTGATCGGATGGATTATCTCGCGTACGATCGGCAAAATTTTGAGCAAAGTGCTGGCTACTGTCGGCGTCGACAGGCTCGCTGAAATGTTTCAAGACATCGACCTGATTCAGCGTGCAGGCGTTATGCGTGCGAAGGTGTCCGACCTGCTCGCCAAGGGGGTGTATTATATGCTCATGCTGATTTTTATCATTGCCTCCACGGAGGTATTGGGCGTGGCGGCCATTACTCAGTTGTTCATTGATTTGATGAACTACCTGCCGTCGTTGCTCACTGCGGCAGTCATCTTGTTGATCGGGCTGTTTTTGGCAGATATGATACAAGGCGTGGTGCAAACGCTTTGCCAATCGCTGGGTATTCCGTCGGCAAAACTCATTGCCTCCATCGTTTTTTATTTCGTATTTATCACCATTGCTGTGAGCGCCCTGGCCCAGGCAAAAATTAACACCGACTTCATTTCATCCAATCTGACTGCCATCGTTGCAGCAGTTGCCCTGGCTTTTGCCTTTGGTTATGGCCTGGCTTCCAGGGATCTGATTTCAAATTACCTGGCCAGTTACTACAACAAAAACAAGGTGCGTATTGGCGACGATGTACGGATCATCGGCGAGCGCGGCAAGGTGGTTATGATGGATTCGACTTCCCTGATTTTACAAACACCCGAACGCGCCATCATTATTCCGCTTGCCAAACTGACGGTGGAAAAGGTGGAAGTGTTTTACCCGGATCCGCAGGAAGACGACCTGTTGGAAGCCGGCGATGAAAAATCTTAAGCTATTCGTTCATATCACACATTACAGACACACCATGAATTTCAAAAGTTTACTCGCATTTTTTATCCTGCTTACAAGTTTAAACCTCAACCTTTCAGCACAAGCTGGCGACGACCGGCTCAATGAGGTGAAAAAAATGGCCGCAAAAGAAGTCACCGACGGCTGGAAATTCGGCGGCGGTTTTGGCTTTGATCTTTCGGGCTTGGGCATCCTGAACCCACAATTGGGATCCGGCGGAAATCGTTTTGCTTTTGGCGGACTTACCAGCCTTTTCGGCAACAACAAACAGGCAAAATATTACTGGAACAACGATATCTCTCTGCAGCTGGCGGCTCAACGGATTGGTGGTAAAGCAAAACCATTCCAAAAGAACCTCGATATCCTTCGCCTGGGCTCGCGATTTGGCTACGATATTCTCAAAAGCAAACTGTTCGCCGCACTTGATATCACCGCAGAATCGCAACTGCTGCCAACTTATGTAGGGAATAATATCGAAGGCGATGAAGCCGATCTGTTATCTCAATTCCTGTCGCCCGTACGTATCGCCGTGGCGCCCGGTATCGATTACAAACCAAACGCTCAACTTTCTTTTTTCTTCGCTCCTGCCAGCTGGCGTTTTATTTATGTGGGCAATGACAGCCTCGCAGCACTGACCGGACAACCTTTGGGTAACGAATTGGGTAAAAATACACGGAGCCAGTTGGGCTATGCCCTGAAAGCGCAATATGTTACCAAGTTTTTGAAAGATAAGGTGGCGCTTACTTCCAAAATCGGCTGGTTTGCCGACTACACCAAAAGCCTGAACGGCAACGTGCTTTGGCAAAATAACATGAGCATCGCCCTGTTTAAAGGCGTTTCGCTCGATTTGTTCGGCGATATTTTCTACGATCACTTTACCCTCGTGGCGGTGAAAGATATTCCGGAAGGTACGGCAGCGGCCGATGTCGCGCCATTCCTGGGTTTGAAACCTAGCTATACCGGCGGGTTCCTGTTGAAGTATAATTTGATTTTCTGACTATCCGCATATTGAGTGCCTTTTTAAATTTAAATGGGAAATGGGAAAATGTAAATGGGAAAATGTAAATGGGAAAAGGAAATGTAAAACTTGTGGTTACGTAATTTGAATGGCAAGGCAAATGCCATAAAAGGCCGGTTAGGAAACAACAGTCCTTTAAATTTTTTGATTTATAGTCAACGCAAAATGGTTTCGAATACGACCTGTCATACTGAGCGCTGGAAATCAATGCTTTAGCCGCAGGCTATTTTCAAAACCAAACAGCGCCAAGTATACATTCAAATTTACATTTTAAATTTTCCCATTTCCCATTTCCCATTTTAATTTGACGTGGTACCCAATATGCGGAAAGTCATTTTTGAATTTTTAGCCTATGCACCCTGTCGACACCCTGCAGTTGCGCTTCAACCCCGACCAAATGTTTATCCTGAACATCGCCATGGCATTTCTGATGTTCAGCGTAGCGCTTGATGTAAGAGTGGCGGATTTTAAACAGGTGGTGCGTTTCCCCAAATCGATAGGCGTCGGCTTGCTGGCGCAATACCTGGTATTTCCCCTGCTGACCCTGGCCATTATCGCGTTGTTCAAACCGCCGGTGAGCGTTGGCATGGGCATGGTACTGGTAAGTATGTGCCCATCGGGGAACATGACCAACTTCCTGACGCATTATGCCAAGGCAAATGTAGCCTTGTCGGTTACCCTGAATGCCATCATTATTTTATCGGCAACGGTGATTACTCCTGCGGGCTTCCTGTTCTGGTCGAAATACATTCCCGAATCCGAGGTGTTGCGGCAATCGTTCAACCTCAAGTTCAGTGAAATGGCTATGATCATTATCCAACTGATTGTGGCGCCTTTATTGGCCGGGATGTGGCTCAACGAACAAAAGCCGGAATTCGTCGCGCGCATACGCCCGTGGGCGCAACGGCTTTCTTTGCTGATCTTTTTCAGCATTTTGGCGCTGGCGTTGCTCGGCAACCGCGATAACATCGGCAATTTTCTGGGGTATGTATTTGTATTGGTTGCCGTCCACAATGGCATCGGGCTGGCAAATGGCTATACGCTCGGCAGGTTGTTCAAACTGCCTGAATCCGATTGCCGGACATTGACCTTCGAATCCGGAATCCACAACACCGCGCTTGGCCTCATCCTGATTTTTAAATTTTTCGGCGGGTTAGGCGGCATGGCGCTCATCGCTGCCTGGTGGGGCATTTGGGATTTGGTGACAGGGATGGGCCTGGCTTCCTGGTGGCGGAAAAGACCGGCTTGAGTTCAACCTTTGGGTTCAATCATAAAATTCAAACTGAAAACGCCCATTTCTCCCGGCGAGGTGCGTGTGGTTTGTCCGCCCCTGCTTTGAAGTTCTTCCGTGAAAAAGGAGTCTGAAAACAACTTCTCAAGGCTGGTGGCATTGGCCATGCCACGCCGGATTGCTCCGTTGGAGGCTTTGATCGAACGCAAATCGATGGGGTTGCGGGTGTAAATCAATTTGAACATTTCCTGGCCATAAGGCGGCGCTACCCGAAACACTTTTGGAATTTCGAGTTTTGCGCCCGGCGCGATACGGTACTCCTCGGCGGTTTCACTACTGCCTTCTTCCGGAGCCACAATGGTGAACCGTTGATAAGGCTCAATATCAATCAACGTAAAATAAGCCGGTAAAATACCAGGGTTCGACACCTTGATTTTGATGTGGGTACCCTCTGGAAATCGAATCAGGCCATCGGGATCGGTAAAATCGTTGATAGACAAGCGGCGCACCTCTTCCTCTTTTTCGTTTACCTCCACCGGGATTATTTCCATTTTCAGGTCGTTGGAAGTGACCGGAGCGCTCAAGCTGC
>JAEUUR010000120.1 GCA_016787465.1 Saprospiraceae bacterium
TGCAATAGTAAGCGAAAACAAAATAGCCATCCAGAAGTCATGGCTGAGCGCCAGGTTCAAAAAAAACACCAGGGCAAAAGCAAGGATACCAAACAAGCCGATTTGTTTGACGAAACGTTCCAATTGCAATTGAAGCGGGGTTGCCGGCGGATCAATTTGCTCGATGGATTTACCCAGTTTGCCCAACTCCGTGTTGTTGCCAATGGTCGAAACCCTGAACACTCCGCTGCCGGAAGCAACAGTAGTGCCTTGGTACAGCAAATTGTGGCCTTCTTTTACATTTTTATCAACTGCCAGGCTTTCACCCGTGAGAATGGATTCATCGACGCTCAGGTCGTGTTGTTCCAAAACAATGCCGTCAGCCGGAATATGATCGCCTTCTCCCGCTTCTACCACATCGCCAGGAACTAATTCTTCGGCGGGGAGGAGTGTCCAGGCCCCATCGCGCAATACCCGCACCTGTGCTTCGGTGTAACGGCGCAAGGCTTCCAACGCTTTTTCACTTTTGGTTTCCTGATACACTTCAATACCTGCTACAAAAGCGATAGACACCAGCATCATCACCGCTTCTGCCAGGTCGCCCAGGATAAAATACAGCGTGCAGGCAACAGCCAGCAAAAGGAACATGGGTTCCAGTGCAATATGTTTGAGACTTTCCCAGAGGTGGTTGCGCTCCGTGGAAGTCAGCACATTTTTTCCGAATTTACGCTGCTTTTCAAACGCTTCCGCCGTCGTCAATCCTTTAATTCCTGAAACAACTCGTTTTTTCATGCGACAAATTTGAATAAAAACAGCGCCCGTTTCTGGTGAGATGCGTCAATACCATAGATGATCCGGGTATTATTTTGGCAAGCAAGATAGCTGAACTTTTGCAGCAAATTCAGACCTTGTTCCCATGTTGCTTGAAACGATTCAACGACCAACAAAATTCGATCATCCATCGATGAAACTTACAGAAAAAATTAGCGCCAGCGAGGCCGTACGGAAAATTAAAAGCGGTGATCATGTGTTCATCCATGGCGCGGCAGCAACGCCCCAGGTATTGGTGGGCGCGCTGGCGGAGGCCGCTCAGGATTTGCAATTTGTTCGCCTGTATCACTTGCATCTGAATGGCGCTTACCCGCTGACCGGCGCTGAATTTCGCGGTATCTTTTCCGACAATTCATTTTTTATGGGCGACAACGTGCGGCAGGCGGTGAAGGAAAAACGCGCCGACTATATCCCGGTTGCCCTGGCAGAGTTGCCGGTGTTGCTGCGCAAAAGGGTAGTGCCACTGGATGTTGCCCTGGTGAGCGTTTCCAGTCCGGACAAAAATGGTTTTGTGTCGCTCGGCACTTCCGTCGATGTGGCGTTGGCAGCCGTCCAATCGGCTAAAATCATCATCGCACAAGTAAACAAATACCTGCCCCGCACCCATGGCGACGGCGTTTTGCACCTGCGGGATATTGATTATATCGTGGAAGGCGATATGCCGTTACCTGCCGGCGCATACAACGAACCATCTCCCGAAGAGATGGAAATCGGGCGTCATGTGGCTGCACTGGTCCCGGATGGGGCTACCCTGCAAATGGGTATCGGTTCCATGCCAAATGCCGTGCTGAGCTGTCTGACCGGACATAAGAACCTGGGCATACACACCGAAATGTTCAGCGATGGCCTGTTGCCGTTGCTCGATTCAGGCGTGGTGAACAACCATTTCAAAAAGGTATTGCCGGGCCGCACCGTAACTTCTTTTGTGATGGGTTCCAATAAGTTATACGAATTCGTCGACGATAACCTCGCACTGGTGTTTAAAGATATTGCCTGGGTAAACGACCCGGTCATCATTGCCCGCAACCCACGTGTAGTGGCGATCAACAGTGCATTGGAAGTTGATCTGAGCGGCCAGGTATGCGCCGATTCTATCGGCACCCAAATGTTTTCCGGCGTAGGCGGACAAATGGATTTTATGCTCGGCGCTGCCCACTCCACCGATGGTATTCCGATCATTGCCATGTGTTCCCGAACATCCAAAGGGATATCCAAAATTGCATCGACCCTTCGCGTTGGCGCAGGCGTGACCGTCACGCGTTCGCAGGCGCACTGGATTGTGACGGAATACGGAGCAGTTGATCTTTATGGCAAAAACCTGGCGGAAAGGGCACGGCTGCTGATCTCCATCGCGCATCCTGACGATAGGGAGGCGCTGGAAAAAGCCTGGCGGGAAAGGTAGCAGGTAGCACGGGCCTTCAGCCCGTCAGGTCGGCGGACTTCAGTCCGACACTTCTAACCGTATTTCTTTAAAAAAGACCTTCAGCCCGTCAGGTTTGCCCATTCCCTTTTCCAAATTAAGAAAAACTTTTCGAAAGCGGCGATTAACGAATTGTCTTCATTAACCATGGTTTCCTTTTCTTTGCCTCCGTACTTTAAACCTCCGCCATGCAAATCAACGACGCTTACGATCCCAAACACTACGTCGCAGCTGCCAACCGATACGAACAAATGACCTATCGCCGCTGCGGGCGCAGCGGTATTCAACTGCCGGTACTCAGTATCGGGCTTTGGCATAATTTCGGCCACACCGACAACCTGGAAACTGCCCGGCATATCCTGCGCACCTCTTTCGATCATGGTATCACCCATTTCGACCTGGCCAACAACTATGGGCCTCCCTTCGGCGCCGCTGAGGAGAACTTCGGCAGGCTGTACCGCCAGGATTGGAAACCTTACCGCGACGAGCTGATCCTTTCCACCAAGGCAGGGTGGGATATGTGGCCGGGCCCGTACGGCAATTTCGGCTCCCGCAAATACCTCATCGCCAGCCTGGATCAAAGCCTGCGGCGTATGGGCGTCGATTACGTTGATATTTTCTACCACCACCGTCCCGACCCTGATACGCCCCTCGAAGAAACCATGGGCGCTCTGGATCACATTGTGCGACAGGGCAAAGCTTTGTATGTAGGTATCTCGCAATACAAGCCCGAAGAAACCGCACGAGCTGTTGAAATTCTTCGAAAACTGGGCACCCCGCTGCTCATTCACCAGCCGCGTTATTCCATGTTCGACCGCTGGGTGGAAAACGGCCTGCTCGACGTGCTTGAAAAAGAAGGCGTCGGCAGCATTGTGTTTTCTCCACTGGAACAAGGCTTGCTCACCAATAAATACCTCGACGGATTCCCCGAAGATTCGCGCGCTGTACGCGACGGTCGTTACCTCAATAAAGGAAAAATCAGCGATGCACAACTCGCCAAGGTGCGGGCGCTCAACAACCTCGCACGCGAGCGCAACCAATCACTCGCTCAAATGGCCATCGCCTGGCTGCTGAAAGACCCACGGGTGACCACCGTTTTACTCGGCGCCAGCAGTTCCAAACAAATGTTGGACAATCTCGGAACCCTCCGGAATTTGGCCTTTTCAACATCTGAACTGGAAGCCATCGAAAAAGTGCTGAAAGGGTAATCCTGCGTTCCCGTAAGGTTTAACCCAAGGAAGATTTTTTTCTTGTTAGAAATCCATCCGGAATCTAACATCGTATATACACATGTGCCTCCTTGAATGCTTCATGTGCCAAAATCAGCCATGCTTTATGAAAACTTTTGAGTAGCAGGTTCTGTTTTTATCTTGTCGGCCGGAAACAAGCCTGTTTCCAAATGCATGCACGCATGGTAGTATCCACTTTTAAAAAAAAACACATCAGATTATGTCCAAGGAAATTCAGTATTTCGAACCAACAAAAGACCTGCAACAATTCGGTAAAATCGGCGAATGGCAACCCGATTTGGCGAAAAAATTCTTTGATTATTACGGCGAAGCCACTGGTACGGAAGGCGCCCTGAGTATCCGTGAAAAATCCCTGATTGCGTTGGCAGTGGCTCATGCCATGCAATGTCCGTACTGCATCCATGCCTACACTGATGAATGTATCAAACAAGGCGCCGACGAACAACAAATGATGGAGGCTGTTCATGTCGCAGCAGTAATGAAAGCCGGTATCACCCTCGTCTTTTCAACCCAAATGATGAAACACGCCAAAGAAAAATTGTTGTAAAATCCCCTTCCAATTTCCAATTTCCAATTTCCAATTTCTAATTTCTAATTTCCAATTTCCAATTTCCAATTTCTATTTTCCAATTTCCAATTTCCAATTTCCAATTTCCAATTTCCAATTTCCAATTTCTAATTCCCCCCACTTCCAACACCCAACATGTCGATCCATCAACGAACAAAATCTCTCTCTGCTACCGGTAAACCTCTGGCCGACACTTTTTTTCAACTTAAGGTGCTGAACGGTCGTGAATTGACCAATGCCCGGTTTCCAGCTTTTTCGGAAAAGGTGGCCAACTTGGGCTTCAAACCATTCCGCCCGACAAGCATTGATATCTTTCAGGTCAACATCGGTAAGTTGTGCAACCAAACCTGCGCCCACTGCCATGTGGATGCAGGCCCCGACAAAAAGGCCGAAAACATGAGCCTCGAAACGCTCGAAATTTGCCTCGATATTTTAAAAAAGTTCGACATCCGCACCGTGGACATCACCGGGGGCGCACCGGAAATGAACCCTCATTTCCGGTGGTTCGTGGAAGCATGCAGGAAACTCGGCAAAAAAGTGATGGACCGATGCAACTTGACCATCATTGAATCCAATAAAAAGTACCACGATTTGCCGGAATGGTTTGCACAACATCAGGTACAAATTGTATCGTCGCTGCCGCATTTTTCAAAAATCCGCACCGATGCACAACGCGGCGATGGCGTTTTTGAGGATTCCATTGCCGCACTGCAAAAACTGAATGCGGTGGGTTACGGACATCCTGACAGCGGGCTGGTGCTCGATCTGGTGTACAATCCTTCCGGCGCTTTTTTGCCCGGCTCCCAGGAAGGACTCGAGCACGATTTCAAGCAGCAGTTAGGCAGGCGGTATGGCATCACGTTCAACAACCTGTTCGCATTGACCAATATGCCCATTTCACGGTTTTTGGACTATCTGATCGAGTCTGATAACTACGAAACATACATGGAAACCTTGGTGAACGCCTTCAACCCAGCCACCGTAGAGGGGGTGATGTGCCGCAATACGGTTTCCGTAAGTTGGGACGGCTATCTGTACGATTGTGATTTTAACCAAATGCTCGATTTGAAAGTCGACCTCAAAGGCACGCACGTGCGCGATTTCGATTATGAGGCCATGGTGAATCGCCCCATCGTCTTGAACCAGCATTGTTACGGTTGCACTGCTGGCGCCGGATCGAGTTGCGGTGGTGAGCTTGTTTGAATCAAGGTAGTTATTGCATGAGAAGGCAACAAACACCCTGGTTACTCGTATGCTGGCTCTTTTGGGTTGGGGTTTCTGCCTTACGCGCACAGGAACAGGATACCGTGGATCACCAACAGGGGTTTCGAAAAACCAGTTTGTTCCCTTTGCCCATCGTCTATTATACACCGGAAACTGGTTGGGCTGGAGGGCTTGCCATGTTCGCCGCATTTCGGATGCCTGGCCAAACTGATCGTGTTCGGCCCTCCCAATTGCAATTCGGCTTTGCTTATACCCAACGCAAACAATTGCTATTGTACCTGCCATTTCAATTTTTTTGGAAGGAAGAACGCAACCAGATTGCCGGGGAACTAGGCTACTACCGGTATGCTTATCTTTTTTATGGCATTGGAAATGACAACCCAACATCCGATGAAGAAGTGTATGAAGTGGATTTTCCGCGCGTTCGGCTAAACTTGCTTCGTCAGATCGCCCCCCACCATTACCTGGGAGTACGCTACTGGTGGGATGACTACCGGATCCGGGAAGTAGAAGAGGGTGGGATATTGGCAGCCGGGATGGCGCCCGGAAGCAGCGGCGGAGTGATTTCCGGGGCAGGGTTGTTGTATAATTTCGACAGCCGCGACGATATTTTTTATCCTCAAAGCGGCTTTTTGGTAGAAACAGAGGCCTTTTTTAATCAAAAGTGGCTTGGCAGTGATTTTAAATTCCACCGCTTTTCCCTGGATGCAGCGGGATATTTTCGCCTGGTTTCGCTTCGGAATACCCTTGCGTTGAATGTATGGCTTGTGACTTCTGACGGCGGAATTCCGTTTCAACAATTGGCATTTATCGGTGGGCCACGAAAAATGAGGGGCCATTTCGAGGGGCGACAACGCGACCGAAACCTATGGATGTTGCAAGCAGAGTTTCGGCATCAATTTACCAAACGATTTGGTGCTGCTCTTTTCTCCGGAATTGGAGCCGTTTCCCCCCGAATCAACCAGTTTTTTGATCAAAAAACCCATCTCTCCTACGGAGCCGGTATCCGGTTTCGTATCAGTAAAAAGGAAAAAGTAAATCTCCGGCTTGATTTTGCCGGTAATGAACAGGGTGAATTCGCCACCTATCTGACGGTGAAAGAAGCGTTTTAAATTTGATCAATATGGCTATTTCCATTATCATTCCAACCTTAAACGAGGCCGAAAATATCGGTAAAACGGTAGCCTATCTCCTGAAAAACGGAGGCGATACCCTGCGTGAAGTGCTGGTGGTCGACGGTGGAAGTACCGACGATACGGTACGTTTAGCTGCAGAAGCAGGAGCGGTAGTGCTTGCTTGTCCGGTAAAAAGCCGGGCTGCTCAAATGAACCTCGGCGCCGAGCGAAGCAGCGGCGACCTGCTTTATTTTGTGCATGCCGACGCCTTGCCGCCGGATAATTTTGTCCAACAGATCGAAAAAGCACGCGCCGGAGGGTGGAAAATGGGCAACTTCCGATACCGGTTTGATTCACCAAGTTGGCTGTTGCGGTTTAATGCCTCCTTTACGCGCCTGCCCTACATGTTTTGCCAGGGAGGCGACAAAACCCTGTTCGTCGAACGCAGTTTGTTTGAGGAATTGAACGGATACAACCCAGAGTTCGTCATCATGGAAGAATATGATTTCTTGAGGCGGGCGGCAAAAGCAGGATATAAATGGGTGGTTATGCCTGGAGAATGCCTTGTTTCTGCGAGAAAATATAAAAAAAACAGCTGGCTAAGAGTCCAAATCGCCAATATCCTCGTATTTAATATGTGGTCGTTCGGATTGGCCAGGCCGCCGGCTTTGAAACGCCTTTACGGGAAATTGCTGGCTTAATTTGAAAGGACAATTCAAACTTCTGTTTATTCAACGTTATCATAATGAAAACGCCATTGCTGCTTTTTTTCTTTCTATCGATGTTTGCCAACACGATGTTCGGATGCGCAAACACAAACATCGAAAACTCCGATCCGATCAGCCACTCGATCTGGGA
>JAEUUR010000143.1 GCA_016787465.1 Saprospiraceae bacterium
GTTCAGCCTTCACTTCGTTCTGACCTCCACCTCCAGAATGATCCTGTTGACCCGAGCAAGTCGCCGTTTGAAGGCTGGGAAAGTCACTTTCAACACCATCCTCCTGGGCGGAAATCAAAATGCCCTCGATCTGTTTTTGGATATCAAAAGCATGCGAAAAGGCCTTGGAAACAAATTTATCGGATACATCGACACAAACGGCGGCGCTCAAATACTTTCCCAGCATCTCCCACGGTTAGGGCGTCTTTCTGATCTCGAACAAGTGATCAACGAACACCAGGTAGAAGAAGTGATCATCGCTATTGAAACCTCAGAACACAATCGGCTGAAGGACATCCTCAATATACTGTTTGACTTCGGCGACCGGGTATTGGTAAAGATCATACCAGATATGTACGATATCCTGTTGGGTTCAGTGAAAATGAACCATGTTTACGGCGCTGTACTAATTGAAATCAGGCAGGAATTGATGCCTCGCTGGCAACGAACCGTGAAAAGAATGATCGATGTGTTGGTGAGTCTGCTCGCCCTCGCCATTTTATTGCCTTTACTGATTTATGTTGCCATCCGGGTAAAGTTATCCTCAACAGGTCCTATCTTTTTTAAACAGGAACGCCTTGGCCTCAATGGAAGACCTTTTACGATTTTCAAATTTCGTTCGATGGTTGTTGATGCTGAAAAAACAGGTCCGCAATTATCCCGTGAAGGTGATCCGCGTTGCACGGCCTGGGGCGCTGTTATGCGCAAATGGCGCCTTGATGAAATTCCTAATTTTTGGAATGTACTACGAGGCGACATGTCATTGGTAGGCCCCAGGCCGGAACGCAGGCATTTTATCGATCAGATTCTCCAACAAAACCCCCACTACAAGCACCTGCTCAAGGTGCGCCCCGGAATCACATCCTGGGGCCAGGTGAAATATGGATATGCTTCCACCGTGGAAGAAATGTTACAACGACTTCGTTTCGATTTGCTCTACATTGAAAATATGTCGTTGGCACTCGATTTCAAAATCATGTTTTATACCGCCCTCGTGCTGTTGCAAGGGCGCGGAAAATAAAGCATGAATTGATGGTTGCTGGAATCATTTACTGATTACGCTGCACCACAAACCTGCGATTTTCAAACACGCGACCCGGGCTTCTGAGCGTTAAAAAGTAGATGCCATTGGGAAGGCCGGAAACATCCAGTGATTGAAGGGGTTCTGTCAATACCTGCTCAAGAACCAAAGCGCCTGTGGTATTATAAATTTGCACAGTTGCATCACCAGCGGTAATATTTTGCTTTACATGAAGCCAATTGCCGGCTGGATTCGGAAACAATTCCAGGCTTCCAGTTGCATCATAGGTGATACCTGGCTCCTGGAAAGATTGATCCCCTCCACCTTCAGTAGCGGCTGCTGGGGTTGTCAATAACTTTGTAGTTGAATAAAAAGAGCAATTTGCCCTGACACGCCAGTGGTACGAAGTAGAAGGCTGCAATCCATTGATCGTCACAGAAGTAACTGGTATCGTGCCCAAACTGAAATAGGTAGTAGAATTTGCCAGTTTGAGTTGCAACGTATAACTGACTGCGCCACTAACCGGCGTCCAGGAAATTGAGGCCGAAGTACTGTAAATCTGGTTGTTTGTCAGGCCGCCAGGCGTTGAGCAAGACCCGCTTCCACCTCCTGAATTACTTGTGGTAAAGTTGGAAACGGCAGAGTAAGCCGAACAATTCGCTTTCACTTTCCATTGGTAGCTGGCTCCAGCCGTCAAGCCGGATAAAGTGTAAACTGTGCCAGAAACATTGCCGGCTGTCAGCCACGCAGTTGCGCTGGTCGTTTTATACTGGATTGTGTATTGAGTCGCACTGGGCACGCTGTTCCAGCTGAGCTTAGCCGAATAGGCAGTAATATTTGAAACCAACAAGCCGACCGGAGGATTGCAGGTTGATCCTCCCCCATTTCCGCCACCGCCTGTTGTCGTGGTGAAAGAGGCAGTTGTTGAAAATCCGGAACAGTCCGTTTTGACCTGCCACTGGTAATTGGTGTTGTTACTCAAATTATTCAACGTGAGGCTGCTTGCTGTGGTATTACCTGCGGCACTCCAGGAACTGGAACTGGCAACTTTAAACTGCACGGTATAAGTAGTTGCCCCGGCTACAGCATTCCAACTTAACAAGGCAGACGTTCCGGTGACACTGGAAGTGGCCAATCCGGTTGGCGCCGAACCTGAAGGGGTTAAACAACTGGCATTCAACACCTTTTCCCTGATTTTTGCACCTGGCTGAGGTCCAAATCCATTGGCAAAGTTGATGCCGTAACTTGTTAAATGGCAATAACTCATGATCGTGCCCCCATTGGTAGGCGCCGGCCCCGAAGCGCAGGAACCTTCCGGGCTCACGCAATTATCGAGCGCACCGTTTGTCCAGTTGCAGGATTGTGTATGCCACGAACCCAGGTTATGTCCGAGTTCGTGCGTTACCACTTCCACCGACCAGGAATATGTAGGCACTTGTTGAAAAGTGGTAGTTATAGCGCTGACGCCGAATGCATACTGCTTGAAACAAATCACGTCGACATAAGCAATGCCGCCGCCAATTGTCCTTGTTGTTAAAAAATGAGCCAGGTTGCCGTTGAAATTGGTTCCAAGTGTTTGTCTGAAAGCGTTTAAGACATTTGCTGTGCTGTTATGCGACGCATATGGATCGGGCGTCGACCAAACTTGAATCTGAGAAACGGCAATTCCGACATTTTCATTGGCGTAAAGGGTAGCAATTTGATTAAACAAACTGGTTACATAGTTGGTCACGTTTGCAACGCTCGAGCCTTTATCCACGTATAGCTTATAATCGCATTCAAAATAGACATTTACAGTTTTACATCCTACCCCGCGATCATCGGCAACGGGGTCAGTTCCGGTTTCTCCTTCTACATGTACATCATCTGAAAAGCAATGAAAAGGCGAAGTAATCCGGATGTCTTCGGTTTTATAAAAAATATACCGTCCTGAACCATCTTCCATCATTGCCAGTTGGTAAGTTGAATTTTCATCTGCCAACATGGCGCTTATACCCGTACTGGTGATACTCAAACAGGCAATGGAGGCATCTTCTTTACCCCGAATGACACCTCGATAATGCACCGCAGGATGAAACGGAAATGCATCGGATGCATTTGTACCTTTGACCCCAACAGAGAATTCCGGAGTCAGGATTTCAACCTTTGCTAGCTCCAGTTCAATATTTGCTCCCAAAGTTTGAGGGATTTCAAAAATCATGGTAGCCGGCGATTGGTGCAGCAATTGATCAGCGGCTGATTCGTCGAGCAAATAATAGCAGGCATGGTCGATAAATGATTGATTTTCAGTATATTCACTGTCTGGGCTTAGAATCTGCACTTGTTGAAAAGTGCTTGCTTCGCGCATTTGATCGAGCCACGATGCAATGGGATGCAGCGATTGAGCCTGTAAAAAACGAGGGATTAAAAAGCAAAAAACCAGTAACAGGGATGTGAAGGAACGGGCGGTGATTAAAGTGTGTTGCATATTATTAAAAAATTAAAAGTGATGAAATCGGCGGGATGGTCTTGGGGAATGCAATGGCCTCTCATGCTATACAGCAAAATCCAGGTTTCAACAACAAGCAGGTCAATGAACTTTAATGGTGAATTGTACGACAGTCATCCGGCTTTTCCGGAAATCAGCAGCCGCGCAATGTTATATGGCGACGGATTATTTGAATCGATCCGAATGTTTGAAGGGAAACTTCCTTTCCTTCATTTGCATTGGGAACGTTTGTTAACGGGTATGAACATGCTTGGATTCCAAACGCCTGCGCACTGGAACCTTGCATTTTTTGAACAGGAAATAAAAAAGACAACCATTGGGAATGCCCGGATCAGGTTTGTTGTTTGGCGATCACCCGGCGGATTATATTTCCCCCAGGACAATCAACCAAATTTCCTGATCACAGCGACTCCATTGGAATCAAATGTTTTCAGCTGGCATGAAAATGGGCTTATCATCCGTTTAAGCGAGCGTGTCAGACTACCATTGGATTCGTTTTCCGGATTAAAGACGCTTGGAGCAACGCGTTATGTAGTTGCCGCTCAGGAAGCCCGCGCCAAAGGATCGGATGATGTCATAGTGTTGAATGCGCTGGGCAACGTCAGTGAAGCGAGTGGCAGCAACTTGCTTTGGATTAAAAATAGAAGCGTGTTCGCGCCATCGGCGACTGACGGACAAGTAACAGGTACATTCCAAAAAATATTGTACGAGGTATTGCGCAGGGAAGGGCTATCCATTGTTGAAAAACCCAGTACCTTCGCCGAGTTGATGGATGCTGATGAAGTGATGTTAACCAACGCCATCAGTGGTATCCGATGGGTACGGATTTTAGAGGGAAAGGAGTTTACCTGTGAAAATATTTATCATTTTAACAAGTTAACGGTCAACTATTTAATAGAAAAACTGGCTGTTGACAAGCCTTAATTTCTGCATTCTGACGCCTCATTTTTTTCGCCATTTTTCTGCAAAATATTTTTTTTCCAAGACAACAACTTTAACATTTGTCCATGAAAAACAATTACCAGGCCGCTGTCGGATTTATCTTTGTAACACTGTTACTCGACGTTACCGGCTTTGGGATCATCATACCGGTTTTACCGAAGCTGATCATGGATTTAAGCGGAAAAGACCTGAGCCATGCATCCCAAATAGGCGGCTGGTTGATGTTTGCCTATGCATTAACTCAATTTATTTTTGCGCCGATTTTGGGTGGATTGAGCGACCGTTACGGCCGTCGGCCTATACTGCTGGGTTCATTGTTTGGTTTTTGTCTCGACTACCTGTTATCCGCTTTCGCGCCGACAATTGGTTGGTTATTTTTAGGCCGGATGGTGGCAGGCATTATGGGAAGTAGTTTTACAACCGCTTCAGCTTACATCGCTGATGTGAGCACCCCGGACAAACGCGCTCAAAACTTTGGCATGATCGGCGCTGCATTTGGGTTGGGCTTTATTTTAGGCCCTGCCATTGGAGGTTTTTTAGGCGGTTTTGGCCCAAAAGCACCCTTTTTGGCCGCCGCTGCGCTGGCCTTTCTCAATTGGTTGTACGGATTATTTATTCTTCCTGAATCATTGAAACCGGAGAACCGCAGACCATTCGACTGGAAGCGCGCCAATCCGATTGGCACGATGGTTCAAATTGTCAAATATCCGATCATAAGGAGTTTATTGTTTTCCTTGGTGTTGCTATACATCGCAGCATGGGCTATTCAAGGCGGTTGGTCGTATTACACGATGGAAAAATTCCATTGGGATGAGCGGATGGTAGGCATTTCATTAAGCGTTGTAGGCGCCATCACAGCCATTGTGCAAGCCGGTTTGATACGTATTATAATTCCTAAACTTGGGCAAAAGAGAGGCGTATACGTTGGTTTGAGCCTATATTGTCTTGGATTTATCCTTTTCGCCTTTGCCAACCAGGGCTGGATGATGTTTGCGTTTCTGATCCCTTACTGTCTGGGCGGGATCGCGGGCCCATCACTACAGGGAATAATTTCCACCCAGGTGGAACCAAATGTACAAGGCGAGTTGCAGGGAGGGTTGACAAGCGTGATGAGTGCTACCTCCATTTTTGCACCTCCGTTGATGACCGGAATTTTCTCTTATTTCACTGCTGCCGACGCACCGGTATATTTTCCTGGAGCGGCTATGTTGACCGGAGCTGCTTTAACGTTTATCAGCGCAGTTTGGGCCTACATCAACTTGAGAAACAAATAAATATTTCAATTAATTTCAGTATATTATTTCCTCATTACGAAAGGATTTCAGTCCTTTGAGCCGAATTTATAGTCAACGCAGAATGGTTTAAATGCGACATGTCTTACAGAGCGCTGTAAACCAATGTTTTAGCCGAAGGCTTTTTTCAAAACCAAACAGCGCGAAGTATAACTTTTAATCATGCGATCCGCTCTTCTCCTTCTATTTTCATTGGTACTGTCAGCTTACAGTTGGGCTCAATGCCCGGAATTTCGCCTGCAGGATCTTCAGTCGCTTCAAAACTCAGCTGATTCCGACAAAGAAGCCTGGCTGCGGGGCCATGGCTTTGATCTTGCTTCAAGGACAGGCGCAACCTTTCGTTACAACAAATGCTGGAACGGATATCATGGAAGCAAAACAGTTTATTTACAAGTGATTTTTTGGAATACCGACTCAGGAAGTATTACGTTTCTATGCCCGGATCAGGAAGCTTTCCAGGCTTTGCGGGGAGCCATTGAAGGCAGGCATGGACAAACCGGCACCCTGGGCTCTTCCGATGTTATCATTGGGCAAAAATTCAGGTACAATTTTGGTTCTCAATACCTGGATGGCGTAATGCACTGGTCGGTAGCCATCAGCTTAAAATGACAGCTAGTTGCCAAAAGTTAAAAAAAAGTTGTCACGGTACGTTTTCGGCACGGATTTTTGTGTGTGATTCTTTTGTTATCACATCTCTCATAATCAGAAGCTTCAGCCTATTTGCATTTACATCCTTCCTACTTTCAAGCTTCTTTTCCACACAAGCTTTTTTTAATCTTCATTTTTAATCGTCCTTAAATCGATACACTCTTCATTTTGCGACATTGATTCACCTGAATTCTTCAAATCGTATAAATGAAGTCACTTTACTTTTTTTTAGGCGCCCTTGTGATGCCTCTTGGGATTTTTGCTCAAATTACATTTCAAATATCATTCACCAATGTCAATTGCAACGGCGGTAATAATGGCACGGCGAATGTAAGTGCCATGGGTGGCTCTGCTCCATACTCGTACGTTTGGAGCAGCGGACAACAGAATGCCTCCATTTTCAATCTTTCGGCAGGCACCTACACGGTTACAGCTACTGACCAAAGTGGTTCTACCGGTACCAAAGCCATCACTATATCACAGCCGCCACCTTATATCACTTATGTAAACGGACAGCCGCAAATCTGCGACCAGGCGCCCGACGGATTTGCTTACGCCTTACCATCCGGAGGAACCCCGCCGAGTTCCTATTCCTGGAGCAACGGCGCAACCGCACAACTGAACAATCACCTGGTTGCCGGCTCCTACACCGTTACAGCTACCGATTCCAAAGGTTGCACTTCAACAAAAAGTTATTCGGTCAATTACATGGGCGCCGGTTTATATTTGTTTATCGACTCTGAAAACGCATCCTGCCCTGAATCGGGCAACGGTTCGGCTTTTGTAACACCGGCATCCGGTACAGCCCCTTACCAATTTCAGTGGGAGAATGGAGCAGTTACCGATACAGTGTGGCACCTAAGTCCGGGAACCCATTTAGTAACTGTAACTGATGCAAATGGCTGTTCTGCATCGATGGAAGCCATTGTTTTTCTGGATCAAGTCGCTCCCATCGTTGAACAGATGGAAGAAATTTACTGCTTAAATGATGTTGCGCTTTTAGAAGCCGACCCCGCTTACAGCGAATTCAACTGGACCCTTGATAATCCGGCCGACACCCTGCTTAACGGCACTTCCAACAGATTAGCCACCATCAAATGGGGCGCTCCGGGTACGAAGGAATTAAAAGTAGAAATGGGTGTCCCTTCCACCAATTGCATTACAACCAAATATTTTCAACTACAAGTGCAACAATGCGCCACCGCTCAGCACAACGTGTATGAAGCCGCTAACTGGTTGCTCACGCCAAATCCATTTAAGGAACACATGCGTGTAGAAAATCTTAACGGCACTGCTGAAATTCAAATCTGGAATGCACAAGGCGCCTTGATTATGACTCAAAATACAGATTTGCCGACATTTGAATTGAATACACACGCCTTGACCGCCGGTTTATACTTCGTAAAAATAACCGATGGGCAAAAGCGCCAAAGCTGGAGAATGGTAAAGGAGTAGGGTATACTTCGCGCTGTTTGGCTTTGAAAATAGCCTGCGGCTAAAGCATTGATCAACAGCGCTCTGTATGACAATTTGCTTTCCAAACCACATTGCGTTGATTATAAGTGCGGCGCACTATTTACTTTTGCGCCCTTATTCAACAGCACCTTACCATGAAAGTATTCAAATTCGGAGGCGCCAGCATCAGGGATGCGGCTAATGTTAAAAATGTAGCGGGTATTCTTCAAGCTTATAAAAGCGAGCCTTTGGTTATTGTTGTATCTGCCATGGGCAAAACTACCAATGCCCTTGAAGAGGTTGTAGCCGCCCATGCCAAACAAAACGGCCAGGCGCATACCTTGTACAAAGAGGTCCGTGAAAAGCATGAGGCAATCATGCACGATCTATTTGAACCGGGTGATGAGGTGTTTAATTCCGTAAACGACACGTTTGTGGAAGGCGAATGGGTATTGGATGAGCTTCCTTCCGACAATTATGACTACATGTACGATCAGTTGGTTTGTATGGGGGAGCTGGTTTCATCCAAAATAGTTGCGGCCTACCTGAATAAAATCGGGCTGCCCACAGGCTGGCTCGATGCACGCGATGTAGTTGCAACCGACAATACCTATCGGGAAGGATGGGTGATTTGGGAAAAAACCAAAACCAACGCCCAAAAAATCGTACCTCCGATGCTGGTACAAACCAAATTTGTGCTCACCCAAGGATTTATCGGCAGCACTTCCGAAAACTTTACCACAACCCTTGGTCGCGAAGGCTCTGATTATTCGGCTGCCATATTCTCGCACTGCCTGGATGCCGAAGGCATGACAATCTGGAAAGATGTACCGGGTGTATTGAATGCCGACCCAAGAATTTTTGACAACACGGTTAAGCTTGACCGCCTCTCCTACCGGGAAGCCATTGAAATGACCTACTACGGTGCGCAGGTGATACATCCAAAAACGATTAAGCCACTTCAAAACAAAAACATCCCATTGTTTGTTAAATCATTTCTGGATCCGCAGGCATCCGGAACAGAAATCAGCAGCGACACCGATGATTTGTACCCTCCGATCGTAGTGGTTGAAAAAAACCAGGCATTGTTGCATATCAGTACCCTGGATTACTCTTTTGTTGCGGAGCAGCACATGGCCGTTTTGTTCAAACTTGCAGCCGATTTGAGAATATTCGTAAACATGATGCAAAATACCGCCGTCAGTTTTACGATATGTGTACCAAACGTTCCTGATCGCATTGAAAAATTTGTCAAAAGTGCTTCTGCTGAATTTAAAATCAAAGTAGAATCAGGGTTGGAATTGATTACCATCCGGCACTACTCGCCGGAAACGATTGAAACTTTAAAAAAAGGAAAAATCGTTTTGTTTGAAGAACGAATTCGAAACACCATGCACATGGTGGTAAAAAATGTGCCGGCCATTGAACGTAAAGCCGTTGAAATTGCCGGTTCCAAAGCATAAATCAATATTCAGGGTGCGTTTGTGCCCAATCGTTTTGAAGTTCAACTCCACGCAATGCGGCGAGATTACCTCATACTTTCCGGTCTGGCACTCCTTTTTTTCCTGCCTTGTTTAGGCAGTGTCCATTTGTTTGATTGGGATGAGATCAATTTTGCCGAATGTGCCAGAGAAATGCTGGTAACCGGCGATTGGCTTCAGCCACAAATTGATTTTGAGCCATTCTGGGAAAAACCGCCCCTCTTTTTGTGGATGCAGGCCCTGAGTATGAACGTATTCGGAGTGAATGAATGGGCAGCCCGACTTCCCAATGCATTGTGCGGACTGGCCACCCTGCTTTTGGTATATAACATTGGTTCACGTTTGCACGGCAGGTGGTTTGGCTGGATATGGGCTTTCGGTTGGCTTGCCTGTTTGTTACCGCATATGTATTTCAGAAGCGGAATTATCGATCCGTGGTTCAATTTCTTCACTTTTCTAGGGTTGTATGGTTTCATCGAATTCCGCTGGCGTTTTTTTTCGCACCGGCCCGACATGAGTTTTTGGATTCGATATCGCCATTTGGCGGTTGGGGGTGGCGTATTAGGCCTGGCGATCCTGACAAAAGGGCCAACTGCTTACCTGATCGTCTCGATGGTCATCATCTTATACTGGGCAAAATACAGGTTCAAAGGCAACGGCTATTTAAAACATTTCACCTTGCTTTCTGTACACGCAGCAATGGCGGCCTTGCTGTGGTTTGGTGTTGAAACAGCTGTCAATGGCTCCTGGTTTTTGAAGGAATTTCTGGATTATCAAGTCAGGTTGTTCAGTACGCCCGATAGCGGACATGGCGGTTTTTGGGGGTACCATGTTGTGATTCTTTTAATTGGCTGTTTCCCACTCTCCGTTTTGGCAATTCCTAATTTATGGGGTTTTCGTGAAACAGAAGATGAATTATTGGAATCAGATACTTTGCAGGCATGCAAAAGATCCGATTTTTCTACCTGGATGCAGTTGCTTTTTTGGGTGGTTTTGATCTTGTTCAGCATCGTAAAAACCAAAATCCTGCATTATTCTTCGTTGGCCTATTTTCCACTGACGTATTTGGGCGCGCTCACCCTTTGGCGGGGCATCAGATGGCAGCTTTATCCAAAAATTTCAGCCCTCTTACTCCCCATTATCGGCCTGGCACTTGGAGGAGCAATCGCTTCATTGCCATATTTCGGTCAACATATCGACATGCTGAAACCGCTATTTGAACGCGATCAATTTGCGCTGGGCAACCTGGAAGCATCCGTAGAATGGGAATTATGGCAAAGTCTGCCAGGTATGGTGCTTATGGTATCGAGTGTTGCAGCCGGTATATTCTGGTGGCGCAAAAAAGCTTGGCAGACGACACATGCCGTACTTGCCGGCGGTGCGGTTTTCACCGGACTTACCCTCATGTTCATGGTTCCAAACATAGAAGGATATAGTCAACGCGCTGCGATTGAATTTTACGAAAGCAAATGTGGAAGTGATTGTTTTGTAAAACCGGTTGGGTTTAAAAGTTATGCCCATTTATTTTATAGTTGCAAAAAACACCCTGGGCCAGACAAAAAAATTGATGACTATCCAACGCTGGCATTCGGCAACCCCGGCAAACATGTTTGTTTTGTAGCCAAAATAAACAACCTGGGTGATTTGCCCAACTTGCCGG